>CAIUAC010001094.1 GCA_903896985.1 uncultured Sandaracinus sp. | reverse complement strand
GCACGTAGTCGTGCGCGTCGTCGAGCTGCGCGAGCACGTTCATCTCGATCGCCTCGAGCCGGAGATCGACGAGCATGCCGGCGCTCACGCCCAGCGATCCACCGAGCATGCAGATACTCGAGGGCACGAATAGGCGCGTGACGAACGCCGCCGGGGCCTCACTCTCGACGCAGACGCTCATTCGTCGATGCTTCGCGATGGTCAGCCTGGCCAGGCCGAAGGTGTTCGTGTTGGCCACGAACAGGCTGACTCCTTCGGAGACGTGAACGGGCTGGCCGGCGATGCGGAGAGTGGAGCCTCTGGCAGCGCCCCACCCTTGAAGCATCGGAGTCCCGAGGACGAAGCTCGGGTCGGTGTTGAGCGGCGTGACCATGACCGAGACGCCGACGCTCCCGTTCCACCACCGATCCAGCGCGCCGATGCCCTGCCGCACTCCCTCGACCAACGCTTCAGCTGCGTTCGCGGCAGCCGCCGCGATGAGATTGACCAGCACGCCCGCCAGCGCCTCCCGCGCGCCCCCCACGTCGCCGTCTCCACTACTCGCAGCCGGCACGTATGCGCGTCCATTGTAGAGGAAGTGCTCGGCGCGCAGCCACTCGTACGACACGCCGCCATCGCGAGCGCGCGCGGCCGGTTCCGGCACTTCTCGCACGAGGACCGCGTCGAACGCCGGCTGCCCCGCGAGCGCGAGGGCGCGCTCTTGGTTGATGAACGCCGCAGGCAAGAACGCGAAGGCGAACACGCCGCGGCCGTCGCCCTCGTGGGTGAAGAGACCGGACATGCCGTCCCACCGCGCGCGTTCGCTCTCGAAGAGCGGCAAGTACGAGTGGTGCAGATCGAGCTGCGTGAGCGCCTCGTGCGCCTCGCGCGAGGTCACGTAGACGAGCGCGTAGTGCAGGATCGGGCGCCCCTCGCGGTCCGTCTCGCGCAGCGGCGTCATCGCGTCCCACGAGAACGCGTCGCGCAGCACGCGCGTCTCGTCCGCGGTGAGCGGCGGCGGGAGGACCTCCGCGTCGCCGAGCGACGGATCCTCGGGGATCGAGATCGTCACGTGAGTGGGCTCAGCAACCTCGTCGACGTCTGGCTCGGCGACGGTGGACATCGCGCAGCCGCTTACGAAGAGAGCAGAGCAGAGCAGAGCAGAGCAGAGCAACTACCGTGCGAGATTCGAGGCTTCATCCGGTCCCCCCACAAGCGTGACCCGCGGCCTATGGGTGGCCGCTGTGGGTGAGCCTACAAGAACGGCGAGCTGTAAGACAAGAGCAGTTCGCCTTCGGCAATCGTGCGCCCGCCACAACGCGCGCGGGCCGAGCACGTCTTGGCGCCCGGCCCGGCTCGACCTTGGCTTGGGTCCGTGCGCCTCGCGCGCTACGGCTGTGGCGCGAAGACGAACGGGGTAGGAGAGCATGACCGAACCGCCCTCGGGGCCCGGGTTCCAGCGGAAGCGGGAGACGACGCCAGTCACGCACGTCGCGACGGCCGCGTCGCCGGTAATGTTCTCGGACGCACGCACGCCAGAGACGGCGCCGGTGGTCTGGATGATGAACCGATCCAAAGCACATTTGCTGAAACGGCGACTACCGGGGGGTGCGGCGAAGACCTCGTCGTCGCGTTCTCGTGTAAGCGTCGCGCATTCTGTCTGCGAACGGGTGTTCGCGGTGGACATCCTGAAGTGCGCGAACTGCGGCGGTCGGCTGCGGCTGGTCGAGATCGCGAAGAAGCCCTGCGGGGCGTCGTCACGTCGGGGTCAGCCGTGCATGGAGCGGGGACTGCCACATGGAGAAGCGACGCGTCGGGCGTTCGGATGACCTACGCGCCGCTCCGCAGTTCCCGCCTATGGAGACTGCTACACTGGACCCCGTGAGCGACCTCAGGGAGACCGAGCGATCTTTGCGCGCCGAGGGCCCATGAGCGAGATGAAGGACACCCTTGAGGTCTGACCTGCGCGCGGCGTCGGGGGGCGCTTGGTCGTGCGCGAGGTGCGCGTGAGCTCGGAGGCTGATCCGTTTCGCGCGGCGCGCGCCGCGAGCGTGCGTCGGCTCGTCGGCGTCGGCATGGCCGTCGGCGCGCTGGCGCTCGTCGGCGTGGCGGTGATGGTCTTGCGCAGCGGCCGTGGCCCGCTGCGGCCTGCGCTGCCGCGGGGAATCGTCGCGCAGCTACGCAGCGCCTCGTTCGCGAGCCCAGTGGACGCGCAGACCGGCTATCAGCGCCTCGCGAGCCTGCTGCCGCGCGGCGCCACGATCGACGCCGCTGCGCTCGCCGAGGACGGCACCCTCGCGATCGCGCTGCACGCCCCCGACGGGCGCCTGCTCGTCGTCCGACCGGGCGAGCTCAGCGCGGCGTCGCTCGACGGGCGGCGCGTCTCGGCGCTCGCCTTCACCCCCGAGAGCGAGCTCTACGTGGGCTTCGACGACGGCGGCCTCGCGACGCTCGGGGCTCGCGCGCTGGCGTCTACGGCCGCGGTCGCGGAGCGCGGCGCGGCGCCCTCGTCGACGGTGATGGGCTTCGCGTTCGATCGCGCCACGAAGAAGACGGCCGTGCTCTTCGCCGGCGGTGAGGTCTTCACCGCGCTGCGTCCGTTTCGCGCGGGCGCGCTGCGGGCCGTGACGATCCCGCCGAACGCGCGCGCGAGAGAGGCTTTGTTCACCGACGACTCCGAGCTCGTGCTCGCGGGCGACCGCGGGCAGGTCTTCGTGTCGACGGGCGACGCGTGGGACGCGGTGCCGCTGCCGACGAGCGGAGACGTCGTCGCGCTCGCGATCGACCTCGCGGGCGCGCTCCTCGTCGCGCAGTCGAACGGCGCGCTCTTCCGACGGGACGGCGGATGGGAGAGTCTCGGCCAGGCGCCAGCCGCGCCCCTCGCGATCGGCGAGCTCGGG
>CAIUAC010001093.1 GCA_903896985.1 uncultured Sandaracinus sp. | reverse complement strand
GTTTGCTAGCGCTTGGTGTCGCGCGCGGCCGCCGCCCGCTACTTCTTCTTCGTGCGCCGCAGGATGAAGATCAGGCCCATGTGCGCGCCGCCCCAGAGCAGGGCGCTGACGACGAAGGTCGCGCCGATGATGTAGGACTTCTGCGCGAGCAACACGGAGCTCCCGAGGAGCAGCGCGCCGACGATCATGCCGCTGTAGAGGCGGCGGCCGAGGCGGTCGAACGCGGGGTCGAGCTCGGCGTCGCGGGTGCGGAGGATCAGGCGACCTTGCCGGATGTCCTCGAGCACATCCTGCAGCTGCACGGGCAGATCGGTCGCCGCGCCGCCGATGCGCGTCGCCGTGCGCACGAGCTCCGCGCTCATCTTCTCTGGCGAGTAGCGCTGCCAGAAGAGGCGCAGGAAGTACGGCTTGACCTCGCTGAAGACGTCGAGCTCGGGATAGAGCTCTTTGCCGATGCCCTCGACGGTCATCAGCGCCTTGCCGACCATCAAGAAGTCCGGCGGGATCTCGAGGCCGAACTTCGTCGCGCCGCCGACCAGATCGCGGATCAGCGCGCTCACCTTGATGTCCTGCAGCGTCTTGCCGAGGTAGCGGTCCGCGAGGCGCGCGACCTCCGCGTTGTAGGCGCGGCGGTCGATCTTCTTGGTCGGCTTGCCGATGGCGTAGAGCGCGTCGGCGATGCTGCGGTGATCCTCGCGCGCGACGGCGACCATCAGGTCGATCGTGCGGTCGCGCATCTCGGTCGTCAGCCGCCCGACGAGCCCGAGGTCCACCATGCCGAGCACCGGCGCGTCGTGCGCGCCCATGATGATCAGGTTCCCGGGGTGCGGATCGGCGTGGAAGAAGCCGTCCTCGAAGATCTGCTTGATCAGGATCTCGAGCGTGTTCTTCGAGAGCAGCTCGCCGCTGTGGCCGGCGGCGACGGCCTCGTAGACCTTGCAGCCGTCGAGGAATTCGAGCGTCAGCACGCGGCGCGCGGAGGCGTCCTTGTGCACGTAGGGGAACTTGACGTTGGTGTGCCCGACGAAGTTCCGCGTGAAGCGCGCCGCGTTATCCGCCTCGAGGTGGTAGTCGAGCTCCGCCGTGATCGAGCGCTCGAACTCCTGCACGAGCTTGACGGGCCCGTAGGTCTTCGACTCGGGGATGGAGCGCTCGATGGCGCGCGCGAGCCAATACAGCAGGTCGAGATCGCGCTCGATCGTGTTCTTGATGTTCGGGCGCTGGATCTTGACGACGACGTCGATCGGGCCCGTCGGGCTGCGCAGCTTCGCGCGGTGCACTTGGCCGATCGACGCCGACGCGAGCGGCTTCTCGTCGAAGGACTCGTAGACGTCGGAGAGCGGCGCGCCGAGGGACTCTTCGACGCTCTCGCGGAGGCTCTCGAAGGGCAGGGGAGGGACGCTGTCTTGGAGCTTCTTCAGCTCCTCGATCACGTCGGGCGGGATCAGGTCCGGCCGCGTCGACATGATCTGCCCGAGCTTGACCGCGCTCGGGCCGAGGTCCTGCATGGCGAGGCGCAGGCGCTCGCCGATCGCGACCTTGGGCTTCTCGGTCTTGGTGCCGGAGCCGAGGAGCGAGCCGAGGCCCGTCCGCTGGATCACCTCACCAAAGCCGTGACGCCCGAGCACGGCCACGATCTGCCGCAGGCGGTCGAGGTCACGGACGGTGTTGAGGAGCGCAGCCATGGGGGAGGGCCTTTAGCGATGG
>CAIUAC010001092.1 GCA_903896985.1 uncultured Sandaracinus sp. | reverse complement strand
CGCGACGCGCTCGCGCCGACGGCCGTGCGCGCCGGCGAGCAGGTGCCTGTGCTCCTGCACGCACCCGCGGCGTCGTGCGGCTGCACGCCGCGCGGCTTCTCGAGGGTCGGGCGCGAGGGCGGCTATTACGTCGGGCTCGAGACTTGCGGCTGCAGCCCATCGGACCCGTGCGTCGACCCCCCGTACGAGGCGACCGCCTTCGTCGACGGCTCGTCGCTCGTCGGTCCGTGGAGCGCGACGACCACGCTGGGCACCGTGACGACGCAGATCGTGCGCCCGACCGCGTGTATGCCCGGACCGCTCGTGCAGAGCGTCGAGGTCCTCGGCGTCGACCCCGCGGCGCGCCACGACGCGCCGATCGGCGTCTTCGCGCGCGTCGGCTACGAGGCGGCGTTCTGCTGCATCGAGCCAAAGCCCATCGCGACTGAGCTCTTCTCGCCCGACCCCTCTGGGCGTCACTACGAGCTGCTCAACTGCGCCGACGGCGACTGCTCCTGCATCCCCGGCCCCGCGGTCAGCCTCTCGGCCGTCGTCTACCTCGGGCAGTTCGGACCAGGCGCGCAGCGCGTGACGGTCGGTGGCGTCGAGACCTCGTTCGTCGTGCCGAGTCGGTGAGGCGGCGCCGAGGCCGCGCTGAGCCGTGGCGAGCCATGCATCGCGAATAGACCGCGGGGCTCGCTCGTCCGAGTCCGGCCCGCGCGCTGTTACGCGCGTCGGAGTAGCGGCGTCTCACCGAGGTCGATCTCTTCGGCCGCTTCGTCTACCCTCGCTCGACCCTGGCCCGCGGGCTCCCGCCCACCTCGAGGTGCTGTTCATGAACTCTCGTCGCCTGATCGCTCCTGCCGCTCTGCTCCTCGCCGCCTTGCTCGCGGTCGCTGCGTTCGCCGCCCCGCCCGCCGACGCGCAGCGCAGGCTCCGCGCGCAGATCTACCTGACGCAGGCGCAGATCCCGCGCAGCCTGACGGAGGCCTCGCTGATCGGCTTCGCGCGAGGACACGCCGCGCGGCGCATGGCCGAGACGACGGCGGAGCCGATCCCGCAGCGCAAGTGGCTCGGCAACCTCGTCATCGCGTTCGCGGCGCCCCCCGGCGACCTCGAATTTCACGTCCTCTTCTACGACCTGACCGACGGCGGGCGTCGCTTCGTCGACGACATGAGCACCTACGTCAACGACCGCACGCAGCGCACCTACGTGCAGCCGATTCGCCTCGCGCGCCCGAAGTTCAAGCCGAACCGGCGCATGGAGATGGTCGTCACCGTCCGCCGCGAGGAGGTCGCTCGCTCGGCCTTCGAGATGATCGGCGAGGAGATCCAGCGCTCGGGGACGGTCTCGTTCTCCGACGACGACACGCACGCTCCCGCGGACCGCTGAGCGCGGCATGGAGATCGACGAGGTCATCCGCGAGGCGCGCGCCGGGCGCTTCCGTCCGGTGCATGTGCTCACGGGGACCGAGCGCTTTCTGATCGAGCGCGCGGTGCGCTTGCTGAAGATCGCGTCCGTCGGCGAGGGGCCGCGCGGCTTCAACGACGACGTGTTCCACGGCAAAGGGGTCAAGGCGCAGGCGGTCGTCAGCGCCGCGCGCACGATGCCGATGATGGCGCCCGCGCGCTTCGTGCTCGTACGCGACGTCGAGGACCTCGTCGCCGCGGAGCTCGATCAGCTCGCGACGTACGTCGGTGACCCCTCGCCGTCGACGTGCCTGGTCGTCACCGCCGAGAAGCTCGACGGGCGCACGCGCTTCGCCAAGGTCGCGCAGAAGAGCGGCGCGCTGACTGACACGCGCGAGCTCAAGGGCGGGGCGCTGCGTGACTTCGCGCTCCGCGAGACGAAGGAGCGCGGCCATGCGCTCGCCTCGGACGCCGCCGACGCGCTCGTCGACGCCATCGGCGCGGACCTCAGCGCGCTCGACGACGCCATCGAGCGCGTGTCGCTCTACGTCGGCGCGGGTCAGCCGATCGCGCTCGAGTCGGTCGAGGCGTGCATCACGCGAGTGCGCGTGGACACCGTCTGGTCGCTCGTCGACTCGGTCGCCGCGCGCGACGGTCGGATGGCGATCCAGGCGACGCGCTCGCTGCTCGCGGACCGCGAGCCGCCGCTCAAGATCCTCGCGCTGCTCGCCCGGCAGCTGCGCATGGTCGGCAAGATGCGCGACGCGCTCGCGGCGGGCCTCCGCGGCCCCGACGCGACGAAGGCCGCCGGCGCCCCGCCGTTCAAGGCGCGCGACCTCGAGGCGTCCGCCAAGCGCTTCAACGGCGAGGAGCTTGCGGCCGCGTTCCGCGTGCTCGCCGAGACAGACCTCGCGCTCAAGGGCAGCCGCGTCCCGCCCGAGGTCACGCTCGAGGCGGCCGTGCTCGCGCTCTGCGGCGCGTCGCGCCTGCGGGACGTCGCCACGGTCGCGGCAGCTGCGCGCAGGCGCTGAGCGCTGCGCCCGCTGACGCCGTGCGCTCAGGCGCCGCCCTGCACGCCTCACGCGTCAGCGGT
>CAIUAC010001091.1 GCA_903896985.1 uncultured Sandaracinus sp. | reverse complement strand
GCCCGCCGTGCGCGGCGCCTCCGCGAGCGTGCGGCCCGTGCTGCGGTCCCGCGTGTACGCCGCCGAGAGCGCCGCGACCTCGGGGATCAGCGCAGCGCGCGGCAGATCTGCGCGGCCTAGCGCGCTCCGACCCACGGCGTCGATCGCCTCGAGCCACGCAGGGGGGACACAGTCGGGAAGCCCCGCGAGGCGTTGCTGAGACATGGGGCGGGCAGATAGCACGCCCGCCCTCGCGCGGTGCCCGCTCGTGTCGTAACGTCCGCGCCTATGTCTGCTTCCCCAGAGACCAGTCCCGCTTCGACGGAGTCGCTCTCCCTACCGCCGCTCAGCGAGAACGGGACGCGCGCCGTCATGGCGCTCGCGACCGTCACCGCGCTGATGCTCCTCGCGGCGCTCTACTTGATCTTCGGCGTCGCGCCGGTCGAGGCCCAGATGGGCATCGTGCAGAAGGTCTTCTACTTCCACGTGCCGAGCGCCTACGCGATGTACGTCGGCTGGTTCGTCTGCGCCGTCTCGAGCGGGATGTGGCTCTGGAAGCGCTCCGACAAGTGGGACGCCTGGGCCGTCGCGGGCGCGGAGGTCGGGCTGATCTTCTGCGCGATCGTGCTCGTCACCGGGCCGCTCTGGGCGCGGAAGGCGTGGGGCGTCTACTGGACCTGGGACCCGCGCCTCACCTCCACGCTGCTCGGCGGGCTGATGTTCTTCGCGTACCTCGTGCTGCGCGGCCTCGGCGGCGGCGGGCTCGCGGAGAAGCGCTTCGCCTCGGCGCTGGCGCTGCTCGGCATCCCGAACGCCGGGCTGATCCACTTCAGCGTCAAGCGCTGGCGCGGGCAGCACCCGCAGGTCATCACCGGGCGCGGCGGCGGACTCTCGGCCGACATGAAGCCGGCGTTCTTCTTCGCGCTCCTCACCTTCACCGCCCTCGTCGCGCTGCTGCTCTGGACGCGCGCGCGGGCGGAACGCACACGGCAAGCGGTACTTCGTCTCGAGCTCGACGCCGCAGAGCGCGGTCTCCTGGAGGATGCATGAAACTTTCATTCGCTTCGCGCGCCGCGAGTCTCGCGGTCGCTGGTTCCCTGCTCGCGCTCGCGCTGCTCCCGCTCGCCTCGAGGGCGTTCGCCCAGGACGCGGGCGGCACCGCTGCCGACGGCACGACGGGGCGTGAGACGGGCTTCGTCGCGATGACCGGCCCGGCGACCGAGTCGGTGTCGGGCGGCAACCTGATGATCGCCGCGTACGCCACCATCTGGGTCCTGCTCTGCGGCTACGTCGGGCGCTTGGCGCTGCTGCAGTCGGGCACGGCGAAGGAGCTCGCCCGCCTCGAGGCGGCGATGCGCACGCGCGACGAGCAGGAGGCGAGCGCCAAGCCGAGCGAGCCCGCCAAGAAGCCCGCCGCCGCGGCCAAGCCCGACGGGGGCAAGCAGGAGAAGAAGCCATGACGCCGGTGATCGCGCACCTCGTGTTCATTCCGGGAGTGCTGCTCGTCGGCGTGTGGATCGGTGCGTGGCTCGGAGCGCGGTCGGCCCGCGCCGAGCTCGAGCGACGGCAGCAGAAGCGACGCCAGTAACGACGCCGCGAGTAACCACGAGACCACCGGGAGCCGAATATGCTGAGTTTCGGGATGAGCGAAGAGCAGAAGGCGCTGGAGCAGACGGCGCGTAAGTTCGCGAAGGACCGCATCGTGCCGATCGCCGCGAAGTGCGACGAGACGAGCGAATTCCCCGTCGACGTCTATCGCGCCGCGTGGGAGCTGGGGCTCGTCGCGCCGAACATCCCGTCGGAGTACGGCGGCGGTGGCTGCTCGGAGCTCGAGCACACGATCATCACGGAAGAGCTCGCGTACGGCTGCGCGGGCATCCAGACGAGCATGACGGCGAACGCGCTCGCCGCGACGCCGGTCATCCTCGGGGGCACCGAGGCGCAGAAGAAGAAGTACCTCGGCATGCTGACGAGCGAGCCGACGTTCGCCGCCTACGCGACGACGGAGCCCGGGGCGGGCAGCGACGTCGCGGCGCTCCAGACGCGCGCCGTCCAGGTCGGCGACGACTGGGTCCTCAACGGCCAGAAGTGCTTCATCACCAACGCGTCCTGGGCGCGCTGGTACGTGATCTTCGCGACGGTCGACCCCGCGAAGAAGCACAAGGGCATCATGGCGTTCATCGTCGATCGGGACTCGGAGGGAGTCTCGGTCGGCAAGAAGGAACACAAGATGGGCCAGCGCGCGAGCGACACGGCCACGGTGATCCTCGAGGACGTGAAGGTCCCCGCGGCGAACGTCCTCGCGAAGGAAGGCGAGGGCTTCAAGCTCGCGATGATGACCTTCGATCGCACGCGCCCCGACATCGGCGCCGGCGCCTGCGGCGTGATGCGCCGCGCCCTCGACGAGTGCGTCGCCTACGCGCTCGAGCGCAAGACGTTCGGCACCGCGATCGCGAACCACCAGGCCGTGCAATTCATGCTCGCCGAGATGGCCATGAAGTACGAGGCCACGCGCCTCCTCGTCCAGAAGGCCGCTTGGCTGATGGACAACGGGCAGTTCAGCGCCCTCGTCAGCGCCTACGGCAAGGCGTTCGGCGCGGACAGCGCGATGGCCGTCACGACGGACGCCGTCCAGATCTTCGGCGGCAACGGCTACAGCCGGGAGTATCCCGTCGAGAAGCTGATGCGCGACGCGAAGATCCTGCAGATCTACGAGGGCACCTCGCAGATCCAGCGCGTCGTCATCGCCCGCAACATCCTCGCCGGAAAGCGGTGAGCCCGGGGCGGCGCTTCGTCGCCGGGGCGCTCGCGGTCACGACCATCGTGGCCGCGTTCGCTGCCTGCGATCGAGGCGCCGTCAGCCCCCCGCGTGCGCCGACGCCGGAGCCCGCGGCGTCCACGCCCGAGCCCGCGGCGTCCACGCCGGAGCCCGCGGCGTCCACGCCCCACGCGGTCGGAGCCCCGCCCAGCGGGCCGAGGGCGCCCGCCCCGGTATTGGGCGCGGTCCACGCCGACGCGCCCGTCGCGCGCGCCGGGCACTTCGTCTCCCTCGACGTCGACGACGACGCTTGGCAGCAGCGCGTGCGCGTCGCCGTGCCCCTGCGCTTCAAGCCCGTCGGCACCTCGAGCGTCGTCTTCAAGACGACGTTCGTCGGCGGGCTCGAGGCGTCGTTCCGGCCGCGGACGAGCACGCAGGCGAACGGCTGGACGAACGAGGTCGCCGCCTATCGCCTCGCGCGCGCGCTCGACCTCGATCAGGTGCCGCCCGCCGTCGCGCGGGCGTTCTCCCGCGCGGAGCTGCAGGCGCGGCTGCACCCCGACTACGCGGCGGACTGGCCCGCGCTCGACGAGAAGATGCTCGGGCACGGCGACGCCGTCTGGGGCGCGCTCGTCTACTGGGTGCCTGGGCTGCGCGACCTCGAGCTCGACACTCCGCGCGGTATGGCGCGTTGGGGGCAGTGGCTCTCGCGCGACTCAGGCGCGCTCAGCCCGGACGAAGCCTCGCTCGCCGCCGACGTCGGGACGATGCTCTGCTTCGACTACCTGATCGCCAACGTCGACCGCTGGAGCGGCGGCAACGTGCGCGCCGACGCGAGCGCGCGCCGCGTCGTCATCCGCGATCACAACCTCGCGTTTCTCGCGCCGCTGCCCCGCTCGCAGCACGAGCGCGTGCTCGGTCCGATGCGGCGAGTCGAGCGCTTCTCGCGTCGCTTCGTCATCGCCCTGCAAGCCCTCGACGAGCCCCGCCTGCGCGCCGCGCTCGCGCCCGATGCGTCCCTGCCCGAGGGCACGCCGCTCCTCGACGAGGCGCAGCTGCGCGGCGTGCTCGACCGCCGCGCAGCGCTGCTCTCGCGCGTCGCGGCGCTGCTCGATGCGTATGGCGACGCGGCCGTGCTCGCCTTCCCTTGAGGCTACGCCCCCCGCATTCGCTTGATGCCCCGCGGACGGGGCCTGATACTCTCGCGAAATGTCCGCTGACGACCCCCGCCTCCTCGGGCAACTGCTCGCGCTCCTCGTCCACGATCTGCGCAACCCCGTCGCGACGATCGGCGCGAACCTCAGCTACGTGAGCGAGGTCGGGAGCGGCACGCTCGACACGGACGCTCAGGAGGCGCTCAACGACTCGACGAGCGCCCTGCAGGGCTTGACGTCGGGCCTCGACAACATGGCGTTTCTCTCGCGCTGGGTGGCGAACGAGCCCGCCGCGGCAGCGCTCGAAGGGAGCGTGGTCGACGCGCTCCGCTCGGTCGCAGCCCGCGAGCGCCCGTCGGTGCTGACGCTCGCCGTCGGCGAGGGCGTCGCGCGCGCCCGCGGGGCGCAGACGCTCCCGCGCCTCCTCGAGATCCTCCTCGCGAACGCGGAGCAACACGCCGCGGGTAAGCCGGTCACGCTGCGCGCGCTGCGCGAGGGCGACGACGTCATCATCGAGGTCGAGGACGCGGGGCGCGCGATCGCCGCTGAGCTCCGGGACATCGCCTTCACCGCCGCTGGGCAGTTGAAGCTGAAGGAGCGCTCGGACGGGCGCTACGGGCGCTCGCTCGGGCTCTTCGCGGCGGGCTTGCTCGCGCAGGCGATGGGCGCACGCCTCGAGGCGGCGGGCAAGGACGGCGCGGCCATCATCCGCGTCGTGCTCGCCGCGACGTGAGGTGAGCGACGACGCCTCGGGCCGCTCCAAGCCTTGACAGGCCGCCCCGCGAGCGGCTTCTATGCTCGACATGCTCGACGAGGCCGCGCTGGCAGGCCACCTGAGTGCGCTCGGATGGAAGGCGGAGCCGCACGGCGACCGCACGTGGCGCTGCGCGCACGACACACCGGAGGGCGATCTCCACGTCTTCGTGCGCCTCACGGACAACTGGGTGATCGCGTCGATCGTGCCGTTTCTGCAGACGCGCGGGGGCAATTCCTTCGAGCTCTGTCGGTGGTTGCTCCGACAGAATCGCGATCTGTTCCAGGCAAAGTTCAGCATCGACGACGACGGCGACATCGTGCTCTCGGTGGAGCTGCCGACCGAATCGCTCGATTTTTCGGAACTGCGCGCGGCGCTCGAGGCGCTGGTGCGGCACGGGGCAAAACTTCGGGGCGTGCTGAGAGCGGCATCCGAGGCGGCGCGTGCTAGAGGGACGTCGACGTGAGGATCGAAGCCGACTCCATCGTGCCGTTCGTCCGGCCCCGAACGTACGCCGCCTATCGCGACGAGATGTCGCAATTCGTGCGGTATTTGCCCAACATTCAGGGAATCGACGTCGAGGAGCGCAGCGAGGCGGACGGCGTCGTGCGCCTGCGCAACGTCTGGCACGGCGGCGGCGAGATCCCGCTCGCGCTCCGGGGCATCGTCAAGGGCGACATGCTCTCGTGGACCGATCACGCGACGTGGCTCTCGAGCGACTGGCTCTGCGAGTGGCGCATCGAGACGCACGCGCTCAGCGAGGCGGTGCGCTGCGAGGGGAGCACGCGCTTCGTCGAGCTTCCCGGAGATCGCACGCGCCTCGAGATCCGCGGTGAGCTCTCGATCGACCTCGGTCGGCTGCGGGCGGTCCCGACGTTCCTCGCGGGCTCGCTCGGGCGCAAGGTCGAGCAGTTCCTCGTGCGGCAGATCACGCCGAACCTGACCGGCGTGAGCGACGCGCTGACCAAGCACCTGCTCGCGAACGGCTGAGGCGCGACGAGCGCTCCGCGCGTATACTGCTGTCCCGGGGGGCGTATGACGGTCGGAGGGCGAGAGTTCGTCGAGGGGGGCGCGTCACCGAGCGTCGACGCGGGGGCGCGGGTGTCCGCCTCGCTACCGCTCGGCTACCGCGCGACGTTGGTCGAGCGCGGAAGCTGGGAGCTCGTGAGCGCTGTGCTCGAGGCGCGCGACCCGCACACGGCCGCGCGGCTCGACGACCTGCGCAGCACCGAGTGGGTCTCGCTCCGCGTGCATGTGTCGCTGGTCGACGCGGCGGGCGCGGCGCTCGGGCTCGAGGCCGTGCGCGAGCTGGGCTTCGCGCGGACGCAGGCGAACACGATGGGCGGCTTGTTCCCGAGCCTGCTGCGCAGCTGGGTGCGCTCGTTTCGCAGCAACCCCGCGAGCCTCTTCGGCATCGGCCCGCAGATCTGGCAAGTCGGGTTCCGCGACGCGGGCGAGCTGCTCCTCCGCGACCAACACGCGGACCGCGCGCGCGTGCAGATCGTGGACTGCAGGCTGCTCGCGGGCTCGCCCGCGTGGCAGCAAGCGATCGAGGGCGCCGCCGCCGGGATCTTGCGGCTCGCGGGGCTGGAGGAGCGCGTCACCTCGCGCTCCGACGGCGTGAGCACGACGGATTTCTGGGCCGAGTGGGGCACGCCGAGCGACGGCTGAGCGCCGCCGGTTGAACCCGAGTCGACAGTCCCGCATGGTCCGCGCGTGACGAACGAAAGCGAAGCGGACAAGCGCACGGGCTGGACGAAGCGCGCGGTGCGCCCGGTGGACGAAGCGCTGCCGCTCGTGCGCGATGGGCTCGACGACGACGAGCCGCGCGGGGGCGGCTCCGGTGCGTGGGGCGGACCGAACGCGGGGCGCGCGCCGCACTCGAACCAGTTCGATGACGCGACGATCGCTCGACACGCCGAGATGCTGGCGAATCGCGTGAAGAAGACGCAGCGCAAGCTCGGCGCCCGCATGGACCGCGAGGCGCTCGGCGCGTACCGCCTCTACGACCGCGACATCCCCGAGGTGCGCGCCGTCGTCGACTGGTTCGAGGGGCACGTCGTGGTCATGGAGTACGAGCGCGAACAGACCGGCGCAGACTATCTGCCGGAGCTCGCGCGGGTGCTCGGCGTCGCGCTCGGGCTCCCCGAGACGCACGTGCACGCGAGGCGCCGACAGGCGCGCGCCGCAGGGCGCGAGCGCAACGCGCGACCGGGCGCGCAGACGACGCGGCTCGTCGTGCGCGAGCGCGCGGCGCGCTTCGCCGTGCGGCTGAGCACCGACGCCGACACCGGGCTCTTCCCGCATCTGCGCGGCTTGCGCGCCCTCGTCGCGGCGGAGAGCGCCGGCCGGCGCGTCCTCGATCTGTTCGCGTACACGGGCACGTTCAGCGTCGCCGCGGCGCTCGGTGGAGCCGCCGAGACGACCGCCGTCGACCCGTCGCAGCTGCACCTCGACTGGGCTGGCGAGAACCTCGCGCTCAACGGCCTCGACGCGACGAAGCATCCGCTGCTCCGCGACGACCCTCGCGCCTTCCTCGGCGACGCCGCCGACGCCGTCGAGCGCTGGGACCTCGCCGTGCTCGACACCTCCAGCTTCAGCGTGCGCCTCGGCCCCGACGGCGAGCCGCTCGACGTGCTCCGCGACCACCGCGCGCTCCTCGCGGACACGCTCGCCGTGCTCGAGCCGGGCGGCGTGCTCTGGTTCATCACGACGCATCAGCGCTTCGTCCCGGACCTCGACGGGCTGCGCGCGCATCAGGTGCAAGAGCGCACGGCGGACACGGTCCCCGACGACTACCGCAATCGCGACGTTCATCGCGCGTGGCGCCTCGTGAAGTGACCTCGCTGGCAGATCGCAAATCGCGGTCCTAGAGTCGGCGCCTGATGCGCATCGTCACGGACTATCTGGTGCTCGGGAGCGGGATCGCTGGCCTCACCTTCGCGCTCGAGGCGGCGGCGCACGGCGAGGTCACGATCGTCACCAAGCGCAGCGTCAGCGAGGCGGCGACGACCTACGCGCAGGGTGGCATCGCCGCGGTGCTCGACCCGCTCGACTCCTTCGACGCGCACGTCGCCGACACGCTGACGACGGGCGGCGGCATCTCGCACCGCGCCGTGGTCGAGCGCGTCGTCCGGGACGCCCCGGCGCGCATCGCAGAGCTGCTCGCGCGCGGCGTGCCCTTCGACGAGGCGCACGACGAGCCCGACGTCGAAGAGCGCGCGAGCGCCTCCGCGACGGCGCGCCTCGACCTCACGCGCGAGGGCGGGCACAGCGCGCGCCGCGTCGCGCACGCGGGCGACATCACGGGGCGCGAGGTCGAGCGGGCCCTCGTCGCCGCCGTCCGCGCGAACCCGCGCATCACGGTCGTCGAGGAGTCGATGGGCGTCGACCTCGTCGAGCTCTCGCGCCTCGGCGGGCAGCGCGCGGTCGCGGGCGCGTACGTGCTCGACGTGAAGACGGGCGTCGTCAACACGTACATCGCGCGGGCGACGATCCTCGCGACCGGCGGCGCGGGCAAGGTCTACCTCTACACCTCGAACCCCGACATCGCCTCGGGCGACGGCATCGCGATGGCTTATCGCGCTGGCGCGCAAATCGCGAACATGGAGTTCTTCCAGTTTCACCCGACCGTCCTCTATCACCCCGCCGCCAAGAGCTTCCTGATCAGCGAGGCGCTC
This sequence comes from uncultured Sandaracinus sp., assembly GCA_903896985.1. Lineage (GTDB taxonomy): Bacteria > Myxococcota_A > Polyangia > Polyangiales > JADJQN01 > CAIUAC01. The sequence continues at coordinate 142 of CAIUAC010001091.1, read as the reverse complement.
CGCGGCGAGGGCGGCGTGCTCCGCCTCGCGGACGGCACCGCGTTCATGGAGAGCCACCACCCGCTCAAGGACCTCGCGCCGCGCGACGTCGTGGCGCGCGCGATCGACTTCGAGATGAAGCGCACCGGCGACGACTGCGTGT
>CAIUAC010001090.1 GCA_903896985.1 uncultured Sandaracinus sp. | reverse complement strand
CGCGCGCTCGGCGTGGACGAGGGGCGCATCGGCACCGAGCCCGTCGTCGGCATCGCCGCAGCGTCCGCCGAGCTACGCCGCCTCGCGGAGCGGCGCTACGGGTCCGACGCGCTGCCGAGCGTCACTGACCTCGCCGCCTGGTCCGAGGTCGTCGCGGACTACGGCGGCGCAGACGACGCGGTCGCCCGCGCGAGCTACGTCGCGGACGTCTATCGGCTGCTCGAGCGCGGCGTGAGCGACGTCGCGCAGGGCGGCGAGCGCATCGTTCTCCGCGCCCGCGCCATCGCGCTGCCTGAGCGCGTGCTGCCCGCGCGCGCGGCTATCGTCTCCGACTACACGGGCGCGCTCTGGTCCGCCGCGAGCGTCGACAACTACACGCCGGGGCGCGGCGGCAACAGCGTCCACTACATCGTCATCCACACGATGCAGGGCTCCTACGCGGGCTCGATCAGCTGGTTCCGCAACCCGTCAGCGTCGGTGTCGGCGCACTACAGCATCCGGTCGTCGGACGGCGAGATCACGCAGTCGGTCAGCGAGGGCGACACCGCCTGGCACGCCGGCAACTGGAGCTACAACCAGCAGAGCATCGGCATCGAGCACGAGGGCTACATCGCCGATCCGGGCCGCTGGTACACCGAGGAGATGTACGCCTCGAGCGCGCGGCTCGTGCGTCATCTCTGCGAGAAGTACGGCATCCCGATGGATCGCTCGCACATCATCGGGCACATCGAGGTGCCGGGCGCGACGCACACGGACCCAGGCGATGGCTGGGACTGGGCGCACTACATGGACCTCGTCCGCGGCGTCCCCGCAGGTCCGGCCTACGCGGCGGAGTTCGTCGGCCAGGACCACCCCGCCGAGATGACCTCCGGCGACCGCGCCGTCGCGTGGGTGGAGCTGCGGAACACGGGCAGCGCGACCTGGGCGATGGACGGCACTTTCCTCGGCACGACCGGGCCGCGCGACCACGCGGGGGCGTTCTTCGACGCGGAGAACTGGGTCAACGACCACCGCGCGAGCGGCGCAGACCACAGCGGCTACGGCCCCGGCACGACCGCGCGGTTCACCTTCATGATCACGGCCCCCGAGGTCGGCGCCGACACGACGATCACGGACACCTTCGGCCTCGTGCAGGAGGGCGTGACCTGGTTCGGCCCCGAGGACGTGACGTTCTCCGTGCGCGTGAACCCGCGCGTCGCCTCGCCGCCGGTCGTGCCGCCGTCCGAGGTGGACGCCGGAGCGCTGCCGGAGCTCCAGGTGGACGCTGCGACTCCGCCTGGGCTCACGGTGGACGCAGGGGTCGGTGGCGACGCGGCCGGCGGTGAACGGTTCGCGCCGCGCGACCTGGGGATGCACGGCGGCTGCAGCGCGGGTGGGGGAGGGGCGACCGGTCGAGGGGCTTGGCTCGGGTGGTCGTTTGGCGTCGCGCTGCTCGGGGCACGGCTGCGCCGCGCGCGGAGGCCGTCATGAGCCGCGCGCGAACGCTCCGCTGCGTTGTCGTCCTCGCCCTCGGGGCGCTCGCCGGGTGCGGAGTCGAGCCGGTGGCGGACTCCCTGGAGCTGCCTGGCGAGCTGCAAGGTGTCGTGAGTGACACCATCACCGGCGAGCCTCTCATCGGCGCTGAGGTTCGCGTCGACGGGGCCGGCGACGCCGCGATCACCGACGAACGCGGTGTGTATCACTTGAGCGTCCATGCCGGCGCTCATACGCTACGAATCTCAGATGATACCAGTTTCGCGCTCGAGCGGCGGGGCGTCTTGGTCCGGGGGGGCACGATGACGACGAGCGACGTCGCGCTCTTTCCGCGGGCGCCGAGCGAGGCTCAGGTCGAACGGCAGCTCGCGCGGCTCGAGGCTGGGCGTGCTCGGCGCGACGACCCGAGCGACCCGGCCCTGCGCCCCGCGGCGCGGGCGATGTTGCTCGGAGAGGTGCCGTTCCCGAGCCTCGGCGCGGCGACCGTGGGGGCCACGAGCGGCGACGTCGGGGGCGCTCGCGCGGCGCTCGGGGCGCCTCCCGCGACGATCCGCATCTGGCGTCGGAGCATCGATGGTGCGGCGGCGAGCTGCTCCGGGCGGATCGACGTCATTCCCTTCGACGACTACGTGAAGGGCGTGCTCCCGCACGAGTGGATCGCCTCGTGGCACGCCGAGTCGCTTCGCGCGGGCTCGCTCGCGATCCGCACCTATTCGTGGCGCTGGATCAACGCCGGCGGGAAGTACGACTGCGCTGACCTCGACGACACCACGAGCTCGCAGGTCTACCGCGACGACCGCCTCGCGGTGACGGACGCCGCGGTCGACGCGACGAGCGGGCAGGGCATCGTCTCGGGCGCGTCGCTGGTGTCGGGCGAGTACAGCGCCGAGAACGGCAGCCCGACGGCGCTCGGCGTCGTCGACGACCTGTGCGCGGGGCGCTCGCTCGCCGGGCACGGGCGCGGGATGTGTCAGTGGGGCTCGCAGCGCTGGGCGCTCGACGGCAAGTCGCACGAGTGGATCGCGACGCACTACTACCCAGACAGCGCGATTTCGGGGGGCGCACCGGCTGAGCCCCCGCCGGCGACGCCCCCGCCTGTGACGCCTCCGCCGCCCGCCGTCGTCGATGCGGACGGTGACGGCAGCCCCGCGGGCGCTGACTGCGACGACAGCGACGCGACGCGCGCTCCCGGCGCGGTCGAAGTCTGCGGGAACGCTCACGACGAGGACTGCGACGGGGTCGACCGCTCATGCCCTGCCTACGTCCCGGACGGCGGGGCTGGTGGGCCCGCGAGCGCCGCCGACGGTGCGGTCAGCGATGGACGCCCCCGCGCGGCGGACGTCGAGGGCTGCAGCATCGCGCACGCGGGCGGTGGTGGCGGCCGCGCGGCGCTGTTCGTGATCGTAGGGCTCGCAGCGGTAGCCGGCATGCGCCGTCGTCGGCGTCCCTGAGGGCCGCGCCGCGTCAGTCCGCCGCGGGCTTCTTGGGTGGGGGCGGCGGTGGCGGGAGCGGGCGCGCGGGCGGCGTCGGCGGAGGGGCAGGTCGACGGATCGCGTGCGGAGGAGGCGGGGGCGGAGCCGAGCCGCGCGGCGGGG
>CAIUAC010001089.1 GCA_903896985.1 uncultured Sandaracinus sp. | reverse complement strand
CGCCGAGGAGCCGCGCGACCTGCGGGCCGCGGGTGAGCCGGGTCATAGGCCGCGCGGCGCGCAGCCCGTTCCGTCGAACGCGGGCACGACGAAGCGCAGCCGCTGCACGCCGAGCTCGCTGGTCGCGTCCCCGCGGAAGTGCACGTCGAGCAGCACCTCCTGCGGCGTCGCGCGCTGCGGGACGAGGTCGGTGTGCACGTCCACGCGGAAGATCACGCGGGTCGCGCCGCGCACCCCGAGAAAGCGCGCGTTCGCCACGTCGATGCCGTCGATGCCGCTCGCGGGCACTGCGCGCAGCGGGATGACGTCCTTGACGAGCGCGACCGAGTCGATGCCGTCCATCGGCGTCGGGTCGCTGAAGACGACGTCGACGTCGGTCGCGAGGCCCGCGCCCACCGTGCCGACCGCCTCGAGCACGCGCGCGACGAGGTCGGTGCCCGAGCGCCCGATGCCGAAGACGAGCGGCTCACCGGCGCCGTCGACCGCGTCGGTGTCGCGGGCGAGCTGAAGCGCCGCGGGCGCGATCGAGGTGTCGCCGCCCGCCCAGAACGTGACGACGGGCATCCCGTGGGCGCGGAGCGCGGTGATCGCGTCGGTGTAGGACGCCGGCGTCGTGCCGAGCAGGCTCGGGTCGTAGGGGTCGGCGCCGCCGGGCCCGTTGTGCGAGGTGATGTCGGTGAAGATGAAGACGAGCGGCAGCACTCCCTCGCGGAAGCAGACGTGCCCGAAGGTCCCCGCGGGGCACGAGGCCGGCGGCACGTACTCCGAGAAGCCGCGGCGCCCCTCGCCCGTCGCGAGCTGATAGAGCGCCTCGACCTGCGCCTCGGGCCCATCGCTGCCGCCGTTCGCGACGAGCGTGCCGACGGCCGCCTCGAGCGTGTCGACGTCCGACGTCATCACCGTGCGCGTGCTGTACGGGGTGTCGCCGGTCGAGCCGTACGGATCGACGGCGAAGTCGGCGAAGCTCGACACCGAGAAGCGCACGTCGGGGATCGCGTCCCGCAGCGCAGGCACGAGCACCGAGCGGATCTCGCGCTGCAGCTGGTCGATGACGCCGCTCATCGAGCCGGTGACGTCCACGACGAACGCGACGTCCGCGCCCGAGGTGCGCGCGTCGAGGGCGACCTCGACCGAGGCGACGCCCGCGTCGACGTCGACGGGGAGCGGGATGCAGGGCGGGCCGCCGTCGAGCAAGCCCGCGTCGAGGTGTCCGAGGTCGACGCCGAGGTCGGTGCCGAGGTCGGCGCCGAGGTCGGGCGAGCCGCCGTCGGGATACTCGTCGATCAGGAGGCCGCTCTTGGCCCCGCAAGCCGACAGCAGGAACAACAGCCCCAGCGCGAGCGCATACGGTCGAGTAAGCATCTCGCCATCATCCCAGAGCGGTCGCGCGTTGCCCAGGGCGCGCCGAGGCTTTCCGCGTTTTGAGCCACAACGCGCGGGCGCGTCGTGATTCAATGGCCCTCGCGAATGCGAGTGAACGCTGATTCAGAGCGCGAGATCGAAGCCGAAGCGCGTTCCCGCGCGGAAGATGTGCTCGGCGCTGAAGCCCTCGTGCGACGGCTGATACTCGTAGCCGCCCCAGAACACGAGCGTCGACATCAGGCTGTTGACGCGCATCCCGGCGCTGCCGTAGCCGAACGCGAAGCGGAAGCCCGGCGGCCAGAGCGGCTCGAGCCCGTCGAGGCGCGTCGAGACGGCCGCCTCGAGGTCGACGACCGTCGCACCATCGAGGAAGCGCACGAGGAGCGGCACGCCGATGAGGAACTGCCCGGCGAGGACGCGATCGCCCGCCGCGGGATCGGCGCGGAACTCGGTGAGCGCGCCCAGCTCGACGCCGAGGCCGACGGTGACGCGGGGCGTGAAGCCGTACGCGGGGATGAGCTGATAGCCGAGGCCGGGGCCCGTCGTGAAGTGCCCCTCGCGGAGAAAGCCCGCGAGCCCGAGCACGATCTGCGCGATCAAGACGACGCGCCCGCTGTCCGACTCGACGCCGCGGAAGTGCGGATCCGGCGGACCGAACGACGCGCACTCGCCGGGGTTCTCCTCCCACCAGCGGAGCACGGCGCGGGCTCGCGCGACGCGCAGCCGCTTGTGCGGCAAGAGGCGCGCACCGGTGCTCGGCACGCCGCCCGCGCGCTCGATTTCGCCATCGAGCCAGCGCGCGACGTGCGCTCGGACCTCGGGCCCCGCGCCGCACGCGCTGTCGATGGTCGTCGACGCGACCTGCTCGACCGCGAGCCGCTCGAGGCCCCAGCCGCCGCTCTCGCGCTCGCCGACCCCGCGGCGCAGATCGACGTAGAGGCCCCGCTCGGCGCGTCCCGCGGGCACCGACAGACACGCAGCCGACGCGGCGAACGGCGCGAGCAGCAGCAGGAGAGCGACGTGCGAGAGACGTTCAGACATCAGGCCGAGCCCATCGTGCATGGGGCGCGCCTCGGCACGCGAGGGAAATCGTGGGCGCTCGTCCGCCTCGCCGCGGCGCTCGGCTGCGCGCTCGGTGTCGCGCTCGCGGCGCCTCGCACGGCGTCCGCGAGCCCGCCCGATCTCTTCGGCTTCGGGAGCCGCTCGCCCGCGATGGCGGGCACCGGCGTCGCGTACGCGGACGACTACGAGTCGACCTTCGTCAACCCAGCCGGGCTCGCGCGCGTGCGGCAGCGCAGCCTCACCTTCGGCTTGCAGGGCGGCGCGTTCCGCTTCGAGCTCGACGGCGAGCGCCTGCCGATGTCGCCCGTGAAGGCGAACACCATCGGCGGCACGATCCCGCTGCCGTTCGGCGGCCTGATGCAGGATCGCCTCACGCTCGGGCTCGGCTTCTACACGCCGCTCGACGTCGTGCTCGTCGGCGACCTCAGCTACGCAGACGTGCCGCGCGCCATCGTGCTCGACCGCGCGCAGTCGCTCGCCATTCAGTTCGGGCTCGGGGTCGATCTGCACGGCGTCGTCGACGGGCTGCGCCTCGGCGCGTCGCTGACCGCGCTCGGCTCGTTCGCGGGCTCGATCGTCGCGGGCATCGACGCGACCGGCAAGTTCGGCTCGGTCGTCGAGACGCAGGTCGTGTCGAGCTTCGCGCCCATCGTCGGCGCGACCTACGACGTCGGCGACTTCTCCTTCGGCGCGGTGTGGCGCGGCAAGATCGAGTCGGACTTCGTCTTTCACATCGTCACGCGCGACCTGCCGCTGACGGTCCCCGTGCTCAACATCGGCGGCATCGCGCAGTACGACCCGCACACCTTCGTGCTCGAGGCGGCGTGGCGCCCGACGCCCGCGCTGCTCGTCGCCGCGGGCGCGTCGTACGCGCTCTGGAGCGACTATCCCGGGCCGCTCGTCACGACGAGCCGCGGCTCCCCGCCGCCGCCCGCCGTGAATTTCTCGGACACGCTGAGCCCGCGCCTCGCCGCCGAGTACACGCTGCGGCGCCGGCACGAGGCGCTCAAGCTGCGCGTCGGCTACGCGTACATCCCGAACCCCGCGCCGCCCGCGCGCGCAGAGGCGCGCTACCTCGACAACGACCGGCATCTGCTGACCGCGGGCGCGGGCTTCGAGCTCTCGATCGGCAGCCACGGCGAGCGGCTCACGCTCGACGGCTACGTCAGCGCGAGCGTGCTGCCCTCGCGCACGCACGACGCGCCCGCGCCCGGGCAGACGGCCAACAT
>CAIUAC010001088.1 GCA_903896985.1 uncultured Sandaracinus sp. | reverse complement strand
GTCGACCCGCTCGCGGCGCTCGACGCCCTCGACGCGCTCGTCGAGCGCGGCAACCTCGCCGCGGTCGAGGACGCGGGCGTAGCGACCGGGGTGCCGCCGCTCGCGGGGCTGCTCGCGCTGTCGGGGATGCTCGGCGGGATAGACCCGCACGGGCTCGCGCGGCTGCAGCAGGGCCAGCAGCCCGATCAGGACCCGCTGCTCGTCTCGCTCGATCCCATCAGCGACGGCCCCGCGCGGCTCAGCGCCGCGCACCTCGTCCACGTGTCGCTGCGCGACCGCCCGCGCTTCATCGCCGACCTGCATCGCGTGCTCGAGCGCCTCGCGCGCTGCCCCGCTCGACCAGCCGACGCGCACGTCGTGGTGCAGCTCGCGGTACAGCCACCTCGTCGGCCCTTCGTCACGGTGGTGCCGAGCTCGACGGGCGACGCGGCGCCGACGCGCTGCGTGTCGGAGTCCCTGCGCGGCATCGATCTCGTCGGGAACCTCACCTCGCGCACGGGCGGCGCGGCGATGCTCGAGTTCGAGCTGCCCGTACGCTGACCCCCAGAGAGTCGCGCGCGGCCCGGCGCTCGGCCCGGCGCTCGGCCCGGCGCTCTCCGAGGTTGACCCCCGCGCGGCTCCCACGTAGCGTGGCTGGCCTTTCTAGGCTTTCCAAGTCCTGGAACGGATCCGCGTCACCTTCTATTTTCACCTTCTCGGGGGAACACCATGAAGTACGTTCTGCGCCTCACCATGCTCATCGGCGGCTGTCTGGCGCTGCAGGCCTGCTGCTTCGGGAGCTCCCAGCCCGCGAGCGGGCCGGGCGCGCCCACACCGCCCGGCGCGCCGGCGTTCGGTCTCCCCGTGCCCTCGAGCGCGCCGGTGCCTCCGGGCGCTCCGGCGGTCGGCCAGGTGCCCGCGGGCGCCACCCCGCCGGGCGGCTTCACGGCCATGCAGCTGCCGAGCGTCCCGATGCCGTATGCGCCGAACAGCTTCGTCTGGGCGGGCTTCTCCAACACGCCGGACTGGTCTCAGTGGTCGTTCGGGCGCGTGCGCTTCATCGGCGCCGAGGGGAACCACGCGAAGGTGCAGGCGATGTTTCGAGAGCGCCTCACGCCGTCGGCGTTCGTCAGCCCCGCGATCGCGCCCGCGGCGCTCGCGCCCGGCGCGCCCGTCCTCTACGCGACGGCGATGCCGATCTACGGGCGCGTGATCAGCGTCGCTGGCGCGCAGGCGCAGATCGCGAACGGGCAAGCGGCTTCGTATCGGACGGCGCCACGCGACCTCGAGACGGTCCTCGCGCTCCAGCCGAACACGTGGACCGCGGGGCATCCCGTCGCGCTCGCCGAGGGCGCGAAGCGCTACGCGTGCATCCTCTTGGCGGCGACGCCTGAGAAGGTCTGGGGAGTCTGCTCAGGGCATCTGCACGAGGGCGCACGCGCCGACGCGCGCCTGATCGATCCGGTGGCGCACCTCGCCACGGGCGCGCGCGTGCTCGCGCAATCGATGAGCGGCATGGGCCAGCAATCGCTCGAAGCCGGCAGCGTCACGGCCGTGCTGAACGACGGCAACGCGTACACCGTGACGACGACCGAGGGGCGCACCTTCGACGCGCCGTGGCCGATGGTGATGGCGGCGCCGTAGCGCCACGGGCGGGCTACGCGCTGACAGAGCCTCGACGAGAGCCGAGGCTCGAGCCGGCCGTGCCCGCCTCTCACGTCGTCGACTCCGCCGCCGAGTACCAAGTCGCTCCTAGCCTCCCTGAAGCCAGGCTCTCGCCCCTTCGATGTCGGGGAAGATCTGCAGAGGATACTTGGAGAAGGGCAGAGAGCCGTAGTGCTTCACCAGCTCGATGATGCGGGGATTGTCGGTGACGACGGCGATCTTGATGT
>CAIUAC010001087.1 GCA_903896985.1 uncultured Sandaracinus sp. | reverse complement strand
GCGTCGTCGAGCACATCCACGTGACGCCCGACGAGCTGCAGCGAATTCTCGCGCGGCTCGGCGGGCGTCGGGACGGACGTTGAGGCGCCGCGGGCGCGCCTCTCTCGGCCTAGTTAGTTCGCGTTCTCGAGCACGAGCGTGATGCCCTGCCCGCCGCCGATGCACATCGTCACGAGCCCGTAGCGCTCGTTCTTGCGGCGAAGCGCGTGCGCGCACGTCACCGTGAGGATCGCGCCCGTCGCGCCGAGCGGGTGCCCGATGGCGATGGCGCCGCCCTGCGGGTTCACCTTCTCGGGGTCGATGCCCATCGCCTCGAAGTCGCGGATGCACGCGAGCGCCTGAGGCGCGAACGCCTCGTTGAGCTCGACGTGGTTCACGTCGCTGCCCTTGATGCCCGCGCGCGCGAGCGCGTTGCGCGTCGAGGGCACCGGGCCCCAGCCCATGATGTGCGGGTCGCAGCCCGCGACGCCCATCCCGATGATGCGCGCGAGCGGCTTGTAGCCGTGCTGCTTCGCGTCGCTCTCGCGCCCGAGCACCATCGCCGCGGCGCCGTCGACGACCGCGCTCGCGTTGCCCGCGGTGATGACGCCGCCCGCCTCGAACGCGGGGCGAAGGCGCGCGAGCCCCTCGAGGGTCGCGTCGTCCATGATGTGCGTGTCGTGCTTCAGCGCGAAGGGCGCGTGCGTGTCGTCCTCGACGAGCACGGGCGCCGTCTCGAGGTCACACCAGCCCGCGTCGCGCGCCTGCTTGGCGAGCTTCTGCGAGCGGAGGCCAAAGGCGTCGCACTGCTCGCGCGTGATGCCGTAGCGGCGCGCGAGCTCCTCGCCGGTGTTCGCCATCGCCATGTCGGCGGACGGGTCGTAGAGGCTCATCAGGAGCATGTCCTGCAGGTGCGTGCCCGGCGGGAGCGCCTTCGCGTCGATCGGGCCGTACTTCTGCGTGGACGTGCCGATCGCCTTGCCTCGGAAGTTATAGAGGCAGAACGGGTACTGCATGCTCTCCGCGCCGCCCGCGACGTAGAACGGGCGCTCGGGGTCGTGCCGCAGGTTCGCCGTGAGCATCTCGCTCGCGACGGCGATGGCCTCCGCGCCGCTGCCGCAGATGCGCGCGACGGTGAGCGCCGGCACCTCGTCCGGGAGCCCGCCGCGCCAGCGCATTCCCTGCGCGCCGTAGATCGAGTCGCGATGGCTGTGCTGCGCCATGCCCATCACGACATGACCGACGAGCTTCTTGTCGACGTGCGTCTGCTCGACGGTCGCCGCGATGGCGAGCCCACCGAGCTGCGTCGCCGTGAAGCGCGAGAAATGCCCGGGCTTCTTGTTGTTGATGAGGATGTCGGCGCGGGGAAGTCGCCGCGCGCCTTCGAGGATCACAATCGGATCAGCGTCGTGGTTCATGGGGTTCTCCTAGAGTCGCGCGGTCACTCGTGCAGGAAGACCGCGGGAACCCGCGGGCCGTTTTGCATGAAGTTGGTCATCCCGACGTGCATGTCCTTCGTGCGTTGGCAGCGCCCGAAGCCGTTGGCCTCGATCTTCAGCCCCTCGGCGAGCGGCAGCGCGAGCCCGCGCCGCACGACGTCGACGAGGATGCCGTCGATCATCAGCGAGCGATGGCCGAGGTCCTGCGACGCGAGCTTCGCGGGGACGTCCAGCGGCTTCGGATCGACCGGCGCGAGCTTCACCTTGCCCTCGAGGTGCGCGCCGATGAGCGCCTTCGCGCCCGCGACCGGATCCGCGACCGGCTCACCGCTCGCCCAGCCGAGCTTGCACGCCGTCGCCGCGTCGATCGTCTTGCCCGTGCGCAGCAAGGGCAGCGCCGCGTCGAGCCCGATGAGGCGCGGGAGGCGCTGCGTGCCGCCGTAGCCCGGGATGATCCCGAGGTCGACCTCGGGCTGCCCGAGGATCAGCCCGCGCCCGACGACGCGCGCATGACACGCCATCGAGAGCTCCGCGCCGCCGCCGAGCACGGGCCCATCGAGGGCCGCGACGACGGGCTTCGGGCAGGAGACGATGGCGTCGATGAAGGCGTGCCCGCGGTTGCAGAGCGCCTCGCACTCCTCGGGGCTCTTGAGCGCCGCGAGCTCGTTGATGTCAGCGCCCGCGAACGCGCCGTCTGACGACGTGAGCACGATGCCCTTCACCGTCGGGTCGGCGCCGAGCGTCTGCACGGCGTGCTGAAGCTCGCGCATCGTCCGCGCGCAGAGCGCGTTGCGCACCTCGGGGCGGAAGACCCGCACCGTGGCGATGGCGCCGTCGCGCTCGACGCGCACATCCCGCGAGAGCGACAGCGGACGCTTCTCGGCGATGGACGCGGGGATCGGGAAGTCCGGGAACTTCGCCTGGAACGCCGCGCACACCGCGTGGACCTTCTCGAGGCCGAGCGTCTCCGCGAGCTCGAGCGTGCCCTTCTCGAAGCCGAGCGAGAGGCGCAGCAGCCAGTTGAGATCAGTCGGCTCGCAGGTCTTGTCGTCCATCACGGCGAACGCGCGCCCGAGCAGCACGGCGAGGATGCGGTCGACGATCTGCTGCCGCACGGGCTCGCTGCAGGTCGCGTCGCCCGGCTTCTTCGGGTCGTGCCAGGGCGTGTTCCCCTGCGTCGACAGGATCGCCGGCGGGTTGAACCACGGCGAGCCGTGCGCGCCGTCGCGCATCAGCTCCTGACAGTGCACGACGAGCTTGTTGCCCGAGGTGAGGTCCATGACGTTGAACGGGCCGCCGCCGCCGACGGCATCGTTGACCGCCTTGTCGACCTGCGCGGGCGTCGCGAGCCCCTCCTCGACCATGCGCGCGGCTTCGCTGATGTAGTTGCAGAAGATGTCGTCGGCCGCGAAGCACTCGACGTCGGCGGTGACGATCGGCACCTTCCCGAGCTTGCGCATCGTGTCCATCATCCGCTGCCCGAGCGCGGCGTCGCCCGAGAACACGATCTCGATCGGGAGAGTGCGCCAAGCCGGGAAGAACGGGTGATTCACGAAACAGCGGTCGGGGTGCTTCGCCTCGCTCGCGATCTGCGCGCGCGGGATGCCCGAGGTCGCGAAGCCGACGAGACAATCGGGGCGCACGATGCCCTCGATGTCCTTGAGGATGATGCGCTTGAGCGGCAGGTGCTCCGTCGCGGCCTCGAGGACGTAGTCGCAGTCCGCGAGGTCGGCCATGCGCATCGTGGGCTTGAGCACGGCGTCGACGGCGGCTGCCGCCTTTGCGCTCATCTTGCCGCGCGCGAGCGCCTTGCCGACGTAGCCCTTGATGCGGGCGACGCCCGCGTCGAGCGCCTCTTGCTTGATGTCTACGAGGTAAACCTTGCTGCCAGGCTCAGCCGCGAGCGCGGTCACGAAGCCGTACGCGAGGTCGGGCCCGATGGATCCCGAGCCGATCACACCGACGATCATGGGGAACTCCTTTCGGCGCGGAAGGCGCCCAGGAAAGCCCCGACGAGAGGTCGGAGCGGGCGGACGTTAGCACCGCTCCCCACGCGCAAACTGTCGAAACGCAATCGACGTCCGGCGCTCGCTCACAGCGCCGTGCGGCGCTCGCTCACAGCAGCCCGAGCTGCCCGGGGACGACCTTGCCGCCGCTCACCTTCACGCCCTCGCGCTCGAGGAGCCAGATCTTGCGGTCGAGCCCGGCGCTGAAGCCGCCGAGCTCCAGCCCATGCGCGACGACGCGATGACACGGCACGATGATGGCGACGGGGTTCGCGCCGTTCGCCAGCCCGACGGCGCGCATCGCCCGCGGGGAGCCGACGTCGAGCGCGATGGACGCGTAGGTGCGGACGGTGCCGCGCGGGATCCGCCGCAGCGCGCGCCAGACGGCGAGCTGAAACGGCGTGCCGACGAGGTCCACCTCGAGCTCGCGCGCGGGGTCGACCTCCTCGCCCGCGAAGTACGCGGTGAGCACGGAGGCGACGCGCGGCGGCACCGGGTCGAGCGCGGGCGCCTGCCCTGCCCGCGGGAGCAACTCGAGGCGCGTCACGCCACGCTCGCTCCACTCGAGCGTCACCTCGCCGAGCCCCGCGGCGGCGAGCGTCCCTCGCCCGAGGACGACGGGCTCGGCGGGTCGCGTGCGGCGGGTGCTATCGTCGGGCTGCATGAGTCGCCTCACCAGAGGGATGTCGGGGGTGGTGCCTTCGCCTCGAGTCCCGGCAGCGGGGCTCGCGGCGCTGGTGCTCACGGTGCTGCTCGCCTCGAGCTGCGCCCCCAGCTTCCGCATGGTGCACCGGAGTCGCGCTTATTTCGAGCGCTGCTACGCGGCGGACTTCGACGCGCGCATTCGACGCACGGAGCGGCACGCGTGCTGGGTCGCCTGGCTCGACCACTACACCGCCGCGCAGCCGCGCGAGCGCATCCTCTACGCCCAGGAGCGCGTCGCGGCGCAGGCTGGCGACACCGAAGCCCTTCGTTTGCCGGGCGTGGAGACCTCCTCTGTGACGACCGAGGTGCCCACGCAGAGCACCGACGAAGCCCCCGGCGCTGGCGCCCCCGACGCTGGCGCCCCCG
>CAIUAC010001086.1 GCA_903896985.1 uncultured Sandaracinus sp. | reverse complement strand
TCCTCTGCGCGCTCGAGGAACGCAGGCCAGTGCGCGCGCACCACGCGGTGAAGCACGGTGTCTTCGGGTCGTCGGCGCGCATAGCCGTCTGCGCGAGCAGCGGGGGCAAATGCGGCACAAGCGGCGGCAACGGCGGACACTGCCGCTCTTCGGACAATCGTCGCCGTGGGTGCCTGCGCGTGTGCTCGAAGTCAGCCGCGGCGACCTGCCGGTCAAAAACGCCCCTTTCGGCTGGATGGTGGCTCCGGACGGGCGTTCCCATCTTCAAGCCAGGCGCGAGCACTCCGCTCACCGTCGTGTGGGCGCCGATCCCCACCAGCCACCACCTCTGGAGCACGAACGGCAGCGGCGGCACCGGCGACCTGCTCGGCTTCGTGTCCGAGGACCTCGCGGCGAGCGGCACGGTCCACCCGCAGAGCGTGACCGGGCCGACCGGCGGCGAGGTCGCCTTCGAGCGCGACGGCAGCTTCTGGGCGCTCGGCGCCAGCACCTCGGACGCGATGCTCGGCCACTACGACGCCAACTCGCTCGGCGCGGCCGCGTCCCCCGATCGCGAGCTGACCGTCGCGGGCATCGACTGCTTCCCGCGCCTCGCCGCGATGGCCTTCGGTGCCGACGGCGCGCTCTGGGCGAGCTCTTCCTGCGGGAATCGCGTCGTCCGCCTCACGCCGCACGACCTCGCCTCGGGCGGCACCGTCACGCCGACCGTCACGCTGACCGGCTTCACCTCGCCGAGCGGGCTCGCCTTCGACGCCGACGGCAACCTCTGGGTCGCCGACGAAGAAGGGCTCGTGCATCGCTTCGACGCCACCGCGCTCACGGCGTCGACGGGCACCCCGTCGCTGACGCTGACCGTCAAGAAGACGAGCGACCCGACGAGCACCGCGACGCTCAGCGCCGCCGACCTCGCCTTCGACGCCGACGGCAACCTCTGGGGCAGCGAGTTCGGCGGCAACATCTTCTTCAGCCTCGCGCCGGCCGACCTCACCGCGAGCGGCGCCGCCGACGCCGTCCCGACGGTGCAGGCCACCGTGCCGCTGCGCGCGCTGCTCGAGGGCATGGCGTTCGACGAAGAGGGCGGCCTGTGGACGACCTACGGCGGCGGCCAGCTCGCGCGCCTCTCGCCTGCGCAGCTCCTCGTGAGCACCAACGCAGGCTCGCCGACGGTGCCCGAGACGATCGTGCAGAGCCCCGAGATCGGCTACCTCGGCGGCGTCGCGCTCTACCCCGCGCCCGCCGCGCTCCCGCTCTACCACAGCCTCCCCTGAGGCCTGCGCGCCGCGCGGCTGTGTATGCCCCCGGCGGAACCGAGCGCCATCCTTGCGCGGAGCGCGCGCGGGTCACTACACTTGCGTCCGCCCATGCGCTTCTGTCCACGCTGCGGGATTCGTTACGTCGAAGGTGAGCCATATTGCCCGAACGACGGCTCCCCGACGCAGGAGCTTCCCGACGAGGTGAAGGTCGACTCGTTGCTCGGCACCACCGTCGACGGTCGCTACCAGATCGAGAAGCGCATCGGTGAGGGCGGGATGGGCATCGTCTATCTCGCCAAGCACGCGATGCTCGGCAAGAAGCTCGGGCTCAAGGTCCTGCGCGGCGAGATGGCGCGGGACCCCGAGGTCGTGCAGCGCTTCATCACCGAGGCGCAGTCGGCGACGTCGATCGGGCACGAGAACATCATCGACATCTCCGACTTCGGTCGGCTGCCCGACGGCACCGTCTACTTCGTCATGGAGTTCCTCGACGGCGAGGCGCTCACCGACATGATCAAGCGCGGCGGCTCGGTGCCCGTGCGCGACGCGGTGCACATCATCCGGCAGATCGCGAGCGCCCTCGGCGCGGCGCACTCGCGCGGCATCGTCCATCGCGACCTCAAGCCCGACAACATCTTCCTGATCAAGCGCGGGGAGGGCGTCCGCAACTTCGTCAAGGTGCTCGACTTCGGCATCGCGAAGGTCGGCGGCGCGTCGAGCAAGCTGACCAAGACGGGGATGGTCTTCGGAACGCCGCACTATATGTCGCCCGAGCAGGCCGCCGGGCAGACGGTCGATCAGCGCACTGACATCTACGCGCTCGGCGTGATCATGTACGAGATGTTCGTCGGCAAGGTGCCCTTCGACGCCGACACGTTCATGGGCATCCTGACGAAGCATATGTTCGAGCCGCCCGTGCCGCCGTCGCAGACGCAGCAGGGCGCGGGCAATCGCCTCGGCGCGCTCGAGGACATCACGCTCAAGTCCCTGCAAAAGCGGCCCGAGCAGCGCTATCAGTCGATGGCGGACCTGATCGCCGAGCTCGATCGCGTCGCGCAGGGCGGGCAGATCTCGGTCGGCGCGCGCTCCGGCATCGCGCCTCCGGACAACCTCGCCGACGCGCTCGAGCCGCCCTCGCGCACGGAGATGCGGCTGTCTTCGCCGAGCTCGCCGGACGGCATCGTCGTCCCGAAGAAGAAGCTCCCCCTCGTGCCGATCGCGGCGGTGCTGCTCCTGCTCGTCGGCTTGGCGATCGGCGGCGTCGTGCTCGCGCTGGTCAAGAGCGACCGCGCCGCCGCCGTCGCCGCGGCTGGCGTCGAGCAAGCGGCGGCCGCGCAGCGTGCGGAGCAAGCGCGCGCAGCGGTCGAGCAGCAG
>CAIUAC010001085.1 GCA_903896985.1 uncultured Sandaracinus sp. | reverse complement strand
CGGCGTTGAACGCCGACCAAGATCTCACGTCGCCTGAGCTCGAGCTCACGCTGCCGCACGACGGCTCGGGCGCCCTCGGGTTCCGGCTCGGCGAGCGGCTCGCCCTCGAGGTGCTCGAGCAAGGTCTGCACGGCACAGCCGAGGTCGTCGACGGCGTTGCGTCGTATGCGCGCACGGGCGGGCGCGTCTATTGGACGCAGGGGCAGCGCGGCTTCGAGGAGTGGCTCGCGCTCGACGCGGGACAGGCGTACGCGGGCCGCACGGTGGCGCGCTGGCAGGTGCGCGGCGGCACGCTACGCGAGCAGGACGGTCGCGTCGTGATCGCGGACGCGCGGGGCGTCCCGCAGGTGCTCGTCAGCGCGCCGGTCGCGTGGTCGGTCGGCGG
This sequence comes from uncultured Sandaracinus sp., assembly GCA_903896985.1. Lineage (GTDB taxonomy): Bacteria > Myxococcota_A > Polyangia > Polyangiales > JADJQN01 > CAIUAC01. The sequence goes on along the minus strand of CAIUAC010001085.1, from coordinate 1,829 downwards.
CGCGCCCGTCGCCGTCGCGCTGCGCGTCGAGGGCGCGACCATCACGCTCGAGGTCGACGCGGGCGGCGCGGCGGTGCTCGTCGACCCGAGCTGGGTGGCCGCGGGCTCGATGACCGCCGGACGCAACCTCGAGACGGCGACGCTCCTCCAAGACGGCCGCGTGCTCGTCGTGGGTGGGCACGGACCGCTCGACACGGTCGTCGCGACGGCTGAGCTGTACGACCCGGCGACCGACACCTGGACCGCGACCGACTCGATGGCGCAGCCGCGTGAGGCGCACACAGCCACGCTCCTCGCGAACGGCAAAGTGCTCGTGGCGGGCGGCTCCGACAGCACCTGGCTCGCGACCGCAGAGCTCTATGATCCCGCGACCGAGACGTGGAGCTCGGCCGCCTCACTGACCGACGCGCGTAACGCACACACGGCGACGCTGTTGAGCAACGGGAAGGTGCTCGTCGCCGGCGGCTACGGCACGAGCGGCGCGCCCGCTGCCGCGGAGCTCTACAATCCCGCGACCGACAGCTGGAGCTCGGCCGGCAGCCTGACGGACACGCGCTATTGGCACACCGCGACGCGCCTGCCGAGCGGACACGTGCTCGTCGCCGGTGGGGTTGGCGTCAGCGCAGGACTCGCGAGCGCGGAGCTCTACGACCCGACGCTGAACACTTGGAGCGCGGCGGCGTCTCTCGTCGGAGCTCGGCAGAACGCGACCGCGACGCTCCTGCCCAATGGCAAGGTGCTGGTCGCTGCGGGCTGGGCGCCCGGCGGGCACCTCGGCACAGCGGAGCTCTACGACCCGCCGACCGACTCCTGGAGCGCGGCGGCGTCGCTCGCCGTCGCCCGAGACGCGCACTCGATGACGCTGCTGCCGAGCGGCTTGGTGCTCGTCGCGGGTGGCTATGGCCTGGCCGGCCCGCTGGCCTCCGCGGAGCTCTACAACCCCGCCACGAACTCCTGGGCTGCTGCGGCGGCGCTCTCTGGCACGCGCTACTGGCACCGAGCGACGCTGCTGCAGAGCGGGCGCGTCCTGGTCGCGGGCGGCACGGGACCGACCGGCCGATACGCGAGCGCCGAGCTCTACGCAGGCACCGTGAGCGGTCAGGCGTGCTCGCTGGCGACCGACTGCGACAGTGGCTTTTGCGCCGACGGTGTGTGCTGCGACTCCGCGTGTGACGCGGGCGCCTGCGACGCCTGCGCCGTCGCGGCGGGCGCGACGACGAACGGCGTGTGCGCGCTGCTGACGGGCACCGCGTGCACCGACGCGGACGAGTGCACGGTGGGCGACACCTGCAGCGCGGGCGTGTGCCAGAGCGGCGCGACCTCGCCGTGTCTGTCCGGCACCTCCTGCACCGGCGGGGGGAGCGCGTACACGTGCAGCGACTGCCCTGCGGGCACGTTCTCGAGCGATGGCACCGGCGCGACCGCGTGTACGCCGTGCGCCTCCAACACGTTCGCGGCGACCCCCGGAGCGACGGCGTGCACGCCGGTGACGGTGTGTACGGCCGCGCAATACCAGACGGCCGCGCCTACCGCGACCAGCAACCGAGTCTGTGCCGCGCTCACGGTCTGCGCAGCAGGACAGCACCAATCGGTCGCACCGACCGCCACCAGCGACCGCCTCTGTGTCGCGTGCGGCGCGGGGACGTATTCGGCCGCGGGCGCGCTGACCTGCACCGCTTGGACGACGTGCAACGCAGGGGAGCACCAATCGGTCGCGCCGACTGCCACGAACAACCGCGTCTGCGTCGCGTGCGGCGCGGGGACGTATTCGGCCGCGGGCGCGCTGACCTGCACCGCCTGGACGACGTGCACCGCCGGGGAGCACCAAT
>CAIUAC010001084.1 GCA_903896985.1 uncultured Sandaracinus sp. | reverse complement strand
GTCGATGGCCGCCGCAAGAGCGACGTCCCGCCGCCGCGCAAAGACTCGTCCGACAAGCCGCGCGAGTAGCCGGCGCGTCGGCTCGACTCAGAACAAGTCGAGCACCTTCCGCGCGACGCTGCCGCTCCGAAACAGCAAGCGCATCCCCTTCGCGAACGCTCGGTAGGAGCCCTCCGAGTACGGGAACCACATCGGATCGCGGCTCCCGAGCGCGATCCGGTCGTAGCTCACGTGCCGGACCTCGCACATATCGCGGAGCCCCTCCTCGCCGTGCACGCGGCCGAAGCCCGAGTCCTTCACGCCACCGAACGGCGCCTCGGGCGCCGCGTACGCGGTGAGCACGTCGTTGACCATCACGGTGCCCGCGCGGACACGCTCCGCGAGGCGGCGCCCCTTGTCGCGGTCGCGCGTGAACACATAGCCCATCAGCCCGAGGTGCGAGTCGTTGGCGAGGCGGACCGCCTCTTCGTCGTCGGATACGCGCATGATCGGCACGATCGGCCCGAAGATCTCCTCGCGCATGACGGCCATATCCTGCGTGCAGCCGGCGAGCACCGTCGGCTCGAAGAAGCTCCCCAAGCCCACGACCTGCTTGCCGCCCGCCTTGAGCTGCGCGCCCTTGCCGACCGCGTCCGCGATGAGGGTCTTGGCGACCTCGAGCTGCTTGTCGAAGATGATGGCCCCGACGTCGACGTCCCCCGCGACCGGGTCTCCCTGCCGCAGCTCACCGACGAGCTGCACGACCCGCTCGACGAGCTGCTCGTAGAGCGCCTCGTGCGCGTAGACGCGCTCGACGCTGATGCAGATCTGCCCGCTGTTCGCGAAGCCTCCGTAGACGAGCGCGCGCGCCGTCCGCTCGAGATCGGCGTCCGCGCAGACGATCGCCGCCGCCTTCCCGCCGAGCTCCAGCGTGCACGGGATCAGCCGCTCGCCGCACGCCGCGGCGACGCGACGCCCGGTCGAGACAGCGCCCGTGAACACGACCTTGTCCGGGCGCGCGTCGATCAGCGCGGCGCCCGTGCGCCCATCGCCCGTGACGACCTGGAACAGGTCCGGCGGCAGCCCCGAGGCATCGAAGAGCTCCTTGCACTTGACGCCGATGAGCGGCGTCACCTCGCTCGGCTTGAGCACGACGGCGTTGCCCGCGAGGAGCGCGGTGATGCTGTCGCCCATCGGGATCACGAAGGGGAAATTCCAAGGCGCGATGATGCCGACGACCCCGCGCGGCGCGTAGTGCACATAGCTGCGCCGGTGCTTGAGCAAGTGGAGCTCGATCTCACGCGGCGCGAGCAGCCTCGGGGCGCGCTTCGCGTAATACGTCGCGAGATCCGCGGTGACCATGACCTCGTGCGTGAGGCCCTCGGCGCGCGGCTTGCCGCACTCCCTCGCCAGCAGCTCGACGAGCTCCTCCGCGCGATCGACGATGACGTCCCGCAGCTTGAGGATGCGCTCACAGCGCTCTTCGACCGGCAGGAGGGCCCACGAGACCTGCGCGGTCCGGGCTCGCTCGACTGCGGCGCGCACGGCGTCTGGTCCCAGGATCGGCACCTCGCCGAGCCTCTCACCAGTCGCGGGCGCGTAGCTCACCAGCATCTCGCTGCGTGGCTGACTCCCTACCTTGCTCGACTCTGCTGCTGCGAGGTGGTCCATGAGCGCCTCCATCGATCCGGGCCCAGGCCCGAACGGAAGCAGCGACCCTAGTGGACGACCACGAGCCGTTCAATCATGCGTTGCGTCAGACTCTCGGCCGCGTCCCCAGGGGCCGCCGAAGCGCGACGCGCGCACCTCAGTAGACGTAGTCCTTCAGCCGCGCGACGTCCTCGAGCGCTTGCAGCTTCGCGAGGCCCGCCGTCTCCACCTGACGCACTCGCTCGCGCGTGAGGTTCATGATCTCGCCGACTTCCTCGAGCGTGATGCCGCCACGGTCCGCGATGTCGATCGCGCAGGTCTCGGTCATCTCCCAGACCTCGACGTCGGGGAAGTTCACCTTGATCGAGCCACGCACCGGATGGACGTCGATGTAGAGGTGGTACTTGCAGGAGACGAACGGGCACGGACGCTCCATGTCCGAGCACTCCGCGCGGCTCTGCGGGCGCCAGTAGTCGACCTCGGGATAGAGCACCTTCCCGAGGTTCAGCTCGGTCTTGCTCAGGCGCCGAATGGAGATGGTGCGCGCGCGAGCCCGCGAACGGCGCTTGCGGCGACGCCCACCCGGCTCCTCCGCCTCGTCGAGATCCTCGCCCACGGCGAGCGCGAGCGCGCCCTCCATGTGCGGCTCGCCCCCCGACACCATCGTCCCGGCGCCCGTCGTCATCTCATCACTCTCGGATTCGACCGCATTCACGTCAGCCATCGTTCCCGCCTCCTGTTTCGATCGCTCGCTCCGCCCAGCGATCGCGCCCTGACGACCCATCACCCCGCCGTGAACCGCGCCTCGCCCGCGCCGTTCACGCCCTAGACAACCTGCTCAGACCGCCGCGCGAGCCATCCGCGCGTGCATCGACAGCCGACGGTCGACATCCACGAGCTTCTTCACGAGCTCCGCGGCCAGCGTCTTCGCCTCCGCGAGCTCGC
>CAIUAC010001083.1 GCA_903896985.1 uncultured Sandaracinus sp. | reverse complement strand
GCACCCTCTCGCGAGACGCCCGTCGCGGCGCTCCCGCTGGTGCGCGCAGCGGCGAGCGCGCGGTCCACGGTGTCGCGCCAAAGCTGCTCGCTCGCGCGCCCGATCTGCTCGTCGAACGCGTCCCCCGCGCGCCCGAACGACGGCGCAGCCGGGGTGAGCGACGGCGTGCCGAAGACGTGCTGCGCCTCGAGCGTGTCGAGCACGAGGCGCACGAGCGCATCGAGCGCGTCGAGGACGCCCTCCCCGGTGCTCGCGCAGCTCGGGAACACCGGCGCGCCGTGGAGATTCAGCACGCGCTCGAGCTCAGCGATCGGCGCGACGGTCCGCAGATCTCGCTTGTTCAGCTGCAGCACATGCGGCACGTGCGCGAGCTCCCGCCCCTGTTCCGCGAGGTTCGCCTCGAGGTTCTCGAGGCTCTCGACGTTCGCGTCGAGGCGGTCGCGCTGCGAGTCCGCGACGAACACGACGCCATCCGCGCCCGTGAGCAGGAGCTTGCGCGTCGCGTTGAAGTAGACCTGCCCCGGCACGGTGAACAGCTGCACGCGGACGGGATGCCCGCGCACCGGCGCGAGGCGCAGCGGCATGAAGTCGAAGTAGAGCGTGCGGTCGACGGGCGTCGCGAGCGAGACGATGTTGCCGCGCGTCTCCGGGGGCGCGGACGCGAAGATGCTCTGGAGCGAGGTCGTCTTGCCGCCGAGCCCCGGCCCGTAATAGACGAGCTTGAGGAGCACCTCACGAGTGAGCGGATTGACCTGCGCCACCTCGGCAAAATAGCATCGCCTCATCGTGGCCGTCGCAGCATTCGGACCAATCGTCTCTCCCGCCCGCGGATGGGCGCCGTCGTTGATCGCCGCGGCGGCGTGCGCGCTCAGCGCGTGCGCAGCCCAAGCGGGCATCGGCGTGCCCCTCGACGCCTCGCGCGGCGACGGCGCGAGCGCGCCCGACGCGATGGTCGTCGACTCGGGACGCCCGCGCGACGGAGGTGCCCCGCGCGACGCGGACGTGCCCCGCGATGGAGCGCCCCTCGTCGACGCGGGCCCGCCGTGCCGAGGCGCGCCCTACCCGTTCATCCTGCACCACGGCTTCTTCGGGTTCTCCGGCATTGGCCCGATCAACTACTACTTCCAGGTCGCCGCTGCGCTCCGGGCCCGAGGGGAGACCGTCGTCGAGGCCGCCGTCGACCCGTTCAACTCGTCGGAGATCCGCGCCGTCGACCTCGCGGCCATCGTCGACGAGACGCTCGCCACGACGGGCGCGTGCAAGGTGAACCTGATCGCGCACTCGCAGGGCGGTCTCGACGCGCGCGTGCTCATCGGCAGCCTCGGCTACGGGGACCGCATCGCGTCGATCGTCACGGTCGCGACGCCGCACCGCGGCACGGCCGTCGCCGACGTCGTGCTGCGCATCGCGCCGGGCTGGTCCCGCCCGATCCTCGACTTCTTCGCGTATCTGCTCGGCCTCGTGCTCAGCGACGCCAGCGACAACGCCTCGCTCGTCGCCTCGCTCACCTCGCTCGCCGAGGCGAGCGTGCCCGCGTTCGACGCGGCGAACCCGGACGATCCGCGCGTCGCGTTCTACAGCGTCGCCGGGCGCTCGAACCTCGACCGCGGCACGAGCCAATGCGCTGGCTCGCTCTGGCCGAACCCCGCCGCGCGCGACGCGATCGACCCGCTCTTGTCCGCGACCGGCGCGCTGCTCCGCGGCTCCGCGTTCGATCCGATGCCCAACGACGGCCTCGTCACCGTCGAGTCCGCCAAGTGGGGCACGTTCCTCACGTGCATCCCGGCGGATCACTTCGACGAGATCGGGCAGGTCGCCGACCTCATCCCGGACCCCTCGAGCGGGTGGGACCACGTCGGCTTCTACGAAGAGCTGGTCACGTTCATCCGCAGCGAAGGCTTCTGAACACGACGGCCCCCGCCAGAGCGGAGGCCCTCGAGTCGCGTCGAGCGAGCGAGCGAGCCTAAGCTCTACAGCCCGCCGAGGTCGTCCGCGCCGGCGCCGGTGTCGCTCGTGTCGCCCGTGCTGCCGGTGTCACCCGAGCTGCCGGTGTCGTCGCCTTCGCCGCCATTGCCCGAGTCGCCCTCGCCGCCCGACGACTCGCTGCCGGAGGCCGTGCTGAGGTGCGGGACCCAGCGCGTGTGGATCGCGTTCCACGGACCGCCGCCGGTCTCGTCGTCGTCATGCCCCCACTCGCCGATCAGCTTGAAGCCCTCGGCGTCCTTGACGAGGCGGAAGTAGCCGCGCCCGCGGTTGAGGCGCGGGACGCCGGCCACGAGCTCCCGGCGCTCGGACCAGGTGAAGCGCATCAGGTCGCCCTGCACGGTCCCCTCGAGGCGGCCGTGGCGCTCGTTCTTCGTGTACTCACCCACGATGGACGCGCCGGTCTGGACCATGTCCATGCGGCCGTATTGCGGGGAGTTCCACACCCCACCGAAGGAGCCGCCCTCGGGCATGGTCCCGGGAGTCACGTCGGCTCGGCCGCTCGCGGCACCGCAGCCTGCGACGATGACGAGTAGCGCAATGGACACGAGCGAGCGATTCAGCGGTCTCATCCGGCAGTCCCTCCGCGGCATACGCTGCCGCGCGCGAACCATAAACGAATCGCGTGCGAACGGCCAATCACGACGGCGCTGGCGCCGGCGATGCTCAGCTGACCCGCGGAAGGCCCACCGCGTAGTAGAGGACGCGGTCCCCGCCGCCAGCGAGCGCGGCAAGCTCGAGCGCCTCGGGCGCGAGCGACTGCGCGAGCGCCGCAAGCTGCGCGACGCCCTGCAGCGCCGCGGGGACGGGCTGCGCGCGGGTGGGCGGCTCAGCGGGCGGCTCGTCACCCTCGGCGCGGACGAGCACGGGCTCGACGAGCGCACGGAGCGGCGCAGGCAGGCGCTGG
>CAIUAC010001082.1 GCA_903896985.1 uncultured Sandaracinus sp. | reverse complement strand
GCGCGGGCCTCACGGAGCAGGCGCGCCGCGACCTCGCTGTCCCGACCGGTGCCCGGCAGCGGCATCTTCAGCGCGACCTGTCGGCCGCTGTAGACCTGCTCGGCGGCGACGACCTGGCTCATGCCGCCCTCGGCGATCAGCTCGCCGATGCGGTAGCGCTGACCGAGCAGCGCGGGCCCCCCGGGCGCGATCGGCGGATTAGCGGGAGCCATCGACTCGACCGAACGGCGGCGGGGCCGCGGGCTTGAGTGGCCGCCGGGCGAGCGGCGCGACGAGAGAGTCGGCGTCGGCGGTCATGCGAGCGACCGAAAGCTCGCGACTGCGGCCCTGACGCGCGCTTGCACCGCGGGGCGCACGGTGGCGCTCGCCTCGCTGCGGCACGCGCCGAGCGCGAGGCGGAGCGCGTCGCACGCGGCCGCGCAGGCCGGGCAGGTCGTCAGATGCCCCTCCATCACCGCGCAGGCGTCCTTCGTCAGCTCGCCCTCGAGCTTCTGCGAGAAGATCTCCGCGATCGCGGGGCACTGAGCGGTCGTCGGGCTCTGCTCGGGCTCGAGCACGGGACGAAGCGCCTCGCGCAGCGCGCTCCGCGCCCGATGGAGGCGGCTCTTGAGCGCCTCGACCGACACCCCGATGGCCGCCGCTGCCTCGACGGCAGAGAGCCCCTCGATGTCCCGCAGCACGAGCACCTCGCGGTACTCGTCCGAGAGGCCCTCGAGCGCGCTGCCGAGCACCGCGGAGAGCTCGCGCGCCGAGGCCTCCTGCTCCGGCGAGCGGCCCTCCGAGACGCGCTCCGCGGCGGCGTCATCCGCGACCGGCGGCGCGTTCTTCAGGCCTCGACGGCGCCGCGCGCAGGCCGTCCGCGCAAGCGTGAAGACCCAGCTGGTCAGCGAGGAGCGCCCCTCGAAGTCGCGCAGGTGCGTCGTGACGGCGAGCAGCGTGTCCTGCAACACATCGTCGGCGTCGGCGTCGCTCCTGCACATGCGGAGGCCGAAGCGATGGACGGACGGGGCCACCTCGCCGAGGACCAGCGCCATCGCGTCGGCGTCCCCCTGCTTCGCCCGTTCGAGGAGTGCGTCGTCCACGCGCTCGAGCTTAGCTGCTCAGCCGACGCGCGCTGCCTCGCTCTGCTGCTTCGTCACGCGACGCCGCACATCGTCCATGTCGAGCGCGCGCACCTGGGTCACGAGCTGCTCGAGCGCAGGGCCCGGGAGCATGCCCGGCTGCGAGAACACGAGGATGCCGTCTCGGAACACCATCAGCGTCGGGATCGAGCGGATCGCGAGGGCGGAGGAGAGCTCGGGCTCCGCCTCGGTGTCGACCTTTCCCCAGACGAGGTCCGGATGCTTCGCGGCGGCTGCCTCGAAGATGGGCGCGAAGGCGCGACAGGGCGCGCACCACGCGGCCCAGAAGTCGATGACGACGATGCCCTCTTGCTGAACGCGCGTGACGAACGAGTCCGCGCCGAGATCGACGGTGTGACGAACCATGACTACCTCCGCTCGATGGATGGAGGGCGAGCGGGGCTGCGACGACCGCTCCCGACCTCGCCTCTCGGAGGTACGAGCCAGAGACCCGCCGGGAGGGTTCGGCGATCAGGCCGGGCGTCCGCTCGTCAGCGCGCCCGCCCGACGAAAAGGCGGTCGGTCACGGAGTGCTTCGCCAAGGCTTGACAGCCTGACGCGCCCGCGCTAAACGGTCGCCTCGTTGATTTGCGGGAGTAACTCAGTGGTAGAGTGCAACCTTGCCAAGGTTGAAGTCGAGAGTTCAAATCTCTTCTCCCGCTCCAGGTTTCGTCGGTAGCACGGCCGGTCACGCTCACAGCGTGCCGGCCGTTTCGCTTCCGTCCACACGCGGAAACGGCCGATCATGCGCGGGGCATGTCGGCCGTTTCGAGTTCATCCGCCCGGAGCCAACGGCCGGTCACGCCGAGCGCGTGCCGGCCGGGCGATGAGCGTCAGCGCGTGACGCGGAGCGTGTACCCCCCGCAGCTCGCGCCCGAGGTGATGCGGAAGACGCGGACGTAGATGCGGACGGGCCAGGGGACGAGGCGCGAGGTGAAGCCAACGCTCGCGTTGTCGACGAAGGACCAGGTCGTGAGCCCGGTGGACGAGCCGCCCTCGCCGCAAGTGCTCGAGCCGCCCGCGCAGCTGCCGAGCTGCACGTCGAAGCGGAACAAGCTGCCGTCGTTGACCGTGAGGCTGAACGACGGGGTGCCGCCGGTCCCGGGGAAGTCGACGTAGAACCAGTCGGACGGGCTGGAGGCAGCGGGCGTCTTGCCGGACGCGGTCGCATTCCCGCCCATCGCCACGCTCCCGAGTGAGGCCGCGCTCGCGCACGCGCTCGGGTAGCCCTCGTCGAGGCACTCGCAGCCGTTGGTCGGAGTGCCGTCGACGTCGGTGTAGTTGGCGTTGCACGTGGCGACGGCGCAGGTGGTCGTCGCGCAGGTGCCGGTGCCGTTCGCCGGGGCGCAGGGGACGGCGCAAGCGCCGCAGTTCGTGGTCGTGGTCAGCGGCGCTTCGCAGCCGTCCGTCGGGTTGGCGTTGCAGTTGCCGAAGCTGCCCGTGCAGGCCCCGAGCGTGCAGACGCCGCCGGGACAGGTCTCGGTCGCGTTCGCGCGGTCACAGAGCGTCCCGCAGCCGCCGCAGTTGCCGAGCGTGTTGAGCGGCGTCTCGCAGCCGTTGGACGGATCCCCGTCGCAGTTGCCGTAGCCGGGGTCGCAAGCGCCGAGGGTGCAGGCCCCGGTGGAGCACGACTCCGCGGCGTTCGCGCGAGCGCAGGTCGCGCCGCAGCCCGCGCAGTTCGTCAGCGTGTTGAGCGCCGTCTCGCAGCCGTTGGCGAGCCCGCCGTCGCAGTTGCCGAAGCCCGCGGTGCACGCCGTCAGCTGACAGCTACCCGTCGAGCAGGACTCGCTCGCGTTCGTGATGTCGCAGACGGCGCCGCAGCCCCCGCAGTTCGTCAGCGTGTTGAGCGCCGTCTCGCAGCCGTTGAGCGCGTTGCCGTCGCAGTTGCCGAAGCCCGCGTCGCACGCGCCGAGCGTGCAAGCGCCGGCCGAGCACGACTCCGCGGCGTTCGCGCGAGCGCAGCTGAGGCCGCAGCCGCCGCAATTCGTCAGCGTGTTGGTCGGCGTCTCACAGCCGTTGGCCGGGTTCGCGTCACAGTTCGCGAAGCCCGCGCTGCAGCTCGCGATGGCGCAAGCGCCAGCCGTGCACGCCTCGGTCGCGTTCGCGAGGTTGCAGATCGTGCCGCAGGTGCCGCAGTTCGCCACGGTGTTGATCGCGGTCTCGCAGCCGTTGGTCGGGTCCGTGTCGCAGTTGCCGTAGCCCGAGGTGCACGCGCCGAGGGTGCAGGTGCCGCTCGGGCAAGTCTCGGCGGCGTTGGCGCGGTCGCAGACCACGGCGCAGCCGCCGCAGTTGGCCGTGGAGTTGAGCATCGTCTCGCAGCCGTCGCCGGCGACGCCGTTGCAGTCGCCGAGCCCGGCGCCGCAGGACGCGAGCACGCAGGTGCCGCTGCCGCAGGTCTCCGTGGCGGCGGGGATGTCGCAGACGGCGTTGCAGGCGCCGCAGTCGGTGAGGGTGTTGATCGGGCGCTCGCAGCCGTTCGCGGCGTTCCCGTCACAGTCGCGGTAGAGACCGACGCACGCCGTCAACGCGCAGGTGCCCGTGGTGCACGACTCGGTCGCGTTCGCGAGCGCGCAGCTCGTCCCGCAGCCGCCGCAGTCTGCGAGCGAGTTGAGGTGCGTCTCGCAGCCGTTCGAGGGGTCGCCGTCGCAGTCGCCGTAGCCGGGATTGCAGACGCCGAGGGTGCAGGTGCCCGTGGAACACGACTCAGTCGCGTTCGCGAGGTTGCAGGTGACGCCACAGCCGCCGCAGTTGGAGAGCGCGTTGAGCGCCGTCTCGCAGCCGTTCGCGCTGCCGCCGTCGCAGTTGCCGAAGCCGCTGTCGCAGACGACGAGCGTGCAGGTGCCGGTCGAGCAGGTCTCCGTCGCGTTCGCGAGCGAGCAGCCCGTGCCGCACGTGCCGCAGTTCGTCAGGGAGTTCAGCGAGGTCTCGCAGCCCGTGGAGTACACGGCGTCGCAGTTGCCGAAGCCGCTCGCGCAGTTGTCGAGCACGCAGGTGCCGACGTCACAGCGCGTCGCG
>CAIUAC010001081.1 GCA_903896985.1 uncultured Sandaracinus sp. | reverse complement strand
CGATCGCCGCGAGCGCGGTGCGCACGGAGGTCATGTCGACGGCGCCGGTCGTCGGGACGCCATCGCCGAGGTAGAGCACCGCGCCGCGCGGCTTGCCCGCGACGAGCGCAGCGGCGTCTCGGAGCGCGCGCGCGAGGTCGGTCGCGCCACCGAGCTCGACGCGCCCGAGCGCGCTGAGGATCGACTCGGCGGTCTCCGCCGAAGCGGGCGCGAGCCCCGGGGGCACGCCGTCGGGGGCGTGCGCCGTGACGTCGGCGAGCCGGATCGCGAGCTCGTCCGTGGGGGCGAGCTGACGCGTGACCGCCTCGACGATGCTGCGCGCGAGCTCGAGGCTCTCGGGCTCGGTGCCGCCGCTGACGTCGACGAGCAGCACGAGCGAGAGCGGCGCGTCCGCGGGCTCGTCGGCGTCGTCCTCTGCGGGGACGTCGAGCAGCACATAGCGCTCGTCGCCCTCGGCGCTGCCGCGATCGTTGCGTCCGACGTTGATCACGTAGGCGGGGGCGATGCCCGCCTTGGGCGCCTTCGCGTCGACGAGGTCGAGGTAGAAGTCCGCGCGCGGGCGGAAGTCGCTGCGCCGCAGCACGACCTTGCCGCCCTCGACGCGCGCGCCCATGCCCGCGCGGTAGGCACCGACCTGCGCGCTGCGCGTGTCGACCTCGAGCACGAACTCGCCGATCAGCTGCGGCTCACCGTCGCTCGCCATCGGATAGACGTAGGTGCGCGTGTCGCCGTGCCGATCGAGCCACTCCGTATAACGCAGCTTGATGCGCACGCTCGCGCCCGCCGCGACGGGATACACACGCGCGCGCAGGCGGTCCGGGCCGTCGTACGCGAGCGAGCTCAGGGTCATCGACGGATCGGCCCACACGAGCTCGTAGCCTTGCTGCGTCGCGAGGGAGCTGACCTGCGCGTCGACGAAGCCGTTGCCCGTGTCGACGGCGAACGAGGCGACGCTCGCGCCCTGCGGCAGGCGCACGCGATACTCGGCCTCGAGCACGTCGCTGCGCGCGTTGAAGAACGTCTGCTCGATCTCCGTCGTCGCGAGGTCCCCGTTGACGGCGACCTTCACGGCGTGCCCGCGCACCGCGAGCGGAGTGCGCGCGACGCCTAGCTCGTCGAGGCGACGGCCAGCGAGCACGCCGATCGCGGAGGCGCTCGCTTGAGAGCGCGGCGTCGGGTCTGCGAGCCCGCCGGTCCAGTCGTCCCACAGGGCCTCACCGGCGACCGTCGGCGCGCCCGAGATCGGGAGCTTCGCCGTCTCGCCCTGCGCGATGCGGCCCTCGCCGCCAGGCGCGCGATACGTCACCTCGCCCGACGCGCAATAGATCTCCGCGCCCTGCGGCGTCAGCGACACTGCGTAGGTCGCGCCCTCCGCCGTCAGCGTGCCGTGCCCGGTGTCCAGCGTCGTCTCGTCGGCGCTGCGGGCGTCCACCCAGACGCGCCCCTTCGTGAGCACGAGCTTCGTCAGCGCGAACTTCGCCTCTGCGCCGCGATCGAAGAGCACCCACGCGCCGGAGTCCATCGACACGGTGCCGCGCCCATCGGCGCCGGCGGCCACGGTCGCGCCGTCCTCCACACGCGCGGGCCCTCGGACGCGGTCGGAGTGACCACCGCGCTCCACCGTGAAGCCGCCTCGGATCACGTGCGCGAGCCCGACCGTCGGCGCCGGATCGGGCTTGCCTCCGCACCCGACGAGCGAGGCGAGCGCGATGGCCGCGACCGACACGGCCGCGACCGACACGGCCGCGACCGACACGGCCGCGCAGGCGGGCGACCGCAGAGACACGGCGAAGAACCGGTGGCCGCGCGTGGGTGAACCAAGCGGTCTGAGCATGTCGATCACATTCCCTCCAGGGAGCTCGCTGCAGAACTGAGCGCCGCCTGCGTGAGCGCGTCCGCGCCGACGTGCCAAGCGTAGGCGCGGTGCGTCGCGTCGAAGCGCAGCGGCACGACCTCGATCTTCTCGCTCGCGGTGCCTTCGTTCCACACGACGACGAGCTTGCCCTCGACCGCCGTGCGCGCGTCGCCGCCGGTGCGGCGCACCTCGATGCCGTAGCTG
>CAIUAC010001080.1 GCA_903896985.1 uncultured Sandaracinus sp. | reverse complement strand
GCAGCGCCTTGCCCGCGCGCGCGACGGCGCGGAGCGTGCGCCAGCGGGCGCGCTTCCAGACGGCGAGCAGCAGCACGAGGAGCGCGGCGAGGAGCCCGGCGACGAGCGGCGGCGTGCCGAGTCGATCGGTCGGCAGCGGACCGTCGGGCGTCAGCGTCGTGCGCCCCGGGCGCAGCCACACGGCGAGCACCCGCGGCGCGCGCCCCGGCGCGGCGAGCGCGGCGTAGACAGGCACCTCGCGCCCCTGCTGCGTCGCGCGCCAGCGAGGGAAATACGAGATGCCGAGCTCGACCAGCGCCGGCTGCGTCGTGCCGCTCAGCTCGAGCTCGACGCGCTCGTCCTCGAAGCGCACGACGCGCACGCTGCCGCTGCCGCGCGCGATCCGAGCGACCCGCCCGTCGTGCGCGGCGATGGCGCGGACGCGATACGCGCCGAAGCGATGCTCGGTGCGCGGATCGCCGAACGTCGGCGAGTTGTTGCGACGCACGACGAAGGCGACGTCGTAGCGCGCGAGGAGCGCGGGCGTCGTGCCGTCGATGCGCTCCCGCAGCATCGTGCCCGCCGCGTAGCCTGCGCGGATGATCGGCAGGCGCGCGAGCGCGGCGATGTGAAACGGGTAGGCGTGCGTCTCCTCGAAGTAGACGCGCTGCACGCCGCGCGCGGGCGAGCGCTGCGCCTTCAGCCAGTCGGTGAGCGCGCGAAAATCGGACGGATCGGCGAGGTCGACCTCGACGCTGTCGCGCTCGAGGCGCGTGCGGTCGCGCGCGAACGGGTAGGCGATCTGCAGCGTGAACAGCCCGAGCAGCACGGCGAGCGCGCCGAGCGCCGCGCGGACGCGCCCATCCGCCCGAGGTCGCTGCACCAGCCCACGCAAACCGGTCGTCAGCGCGCGGTCGAGCGCGAAGGCGGCGAGCACGCAGAGCGTGAGGCGCAGGATCCCCTGCGTGCGCTCGGCGGCGAAGCGCGCGAGGGAGGGCGAAGGGCTCCAACCGCCGAGGAGAAACGGCAGATCGGAGCCGAGCAGCAGCGCGCTCAGCGCCGCGAGCGCCAGCGTCACGCCCGCGACCTGCCGCGACCAGAGCCCCGCGACGGCGCCCGCGAGGCCGATCGACACGAGGACGGCGAAGGTCGAGGAGCCGTAGTGCCCGGCGATCAGCGCGGTGCCGAGCATCATCGGCGTCTCGGGCGCGCTGCCGTAGTGCAGGCCGTAGCGGAGCACGTTCTCGAGGAGCGGTCTCCAGGCGGGCGCCGCGAGCAGCACGCCGATCAGCAGATCGCGCGAGGCGCGCCAAGCCCGCGTGAAGCGCAGATCCGTCGCGAACAGCGGCGCGACGCCGAAGCCGACGATGAACGGCGTCAGCGAGAGGAGGCTCAGCGGGTGCGCGACCATCGCGAGCGCCGCCGCCGCCCAGACGAGCATCGAGCGCCACGCGGCGGGCCTCTGCACGGACCAGAGCGCGGCGGCGATCGCGACGAGCGAGAACGCCTGCGCGAGCGCGTGCTGATAGAGCGCGAGGATGAACACCGCGCCGTTCCCGCTCGAGACCGCGCCGCCCTCGTCGAAGAGCGCGACGAGGCCCGCGGCGAGCGCGAAGGGCCAGCGCACGACGCGCCCGGCGACGAGCACGACGCCGACCGCCGTCCCGACGACGCCCGCCGCGCCGACGAGCGCGAGGGCGCGCGGCACTTCGTGCTCGAGGTGCCGGGCGTTGGTCACCCACGCAGCGACGTACGTGCCGAACGACGGATAGAGGTCCCCGAGCGGCTCGCCGGCGAAGAGGAGGTGCGTCCAGTGCGCCGTCGTGCCGTGTCGGAGGGCCTCCGCGACGATCGCGACCTGCACGTGGTGCGGCGCCCAGTCGTCGAGCACGGCGCCGTGCTTTTCCTTGAGGATCGGCAGCTCGTAGAGGTCGTAGCCGAGGCGCGCGACGATCAGCGGCGCGGCGACCTGCCCGACGAGGTCGAGCACTCTGCGCAGCCCCGGAGGCAGCTGCGGCCAGGCCCACGCCGCGAGCGCACCGCCCATGAGCGCGAGCAAGAGGCGCGCGAAGGCGACCGGCGCGGTGCCCGAGGGCAGCGTCGCGCTCACCGCGAGGAGGCAGAGCGCGCCGAGCACGACGAGGTGCTCCGCGGTCGCTCCAGCGCGCGCTCCCGCCACCGCGGCGCGCGCGCTCGCCCACCAAGCGCGCAGCTCAGCCGCGACGGATTCGAGTCTCGAGCGCATCGGTCGCGCGAGTGTAGCGGCGCGTCGGTCGGGGTGCCCCATTGCCGACGAGCGCCGAGCGTCCGACGAGGGCCGACGAGCGTTGCCTCGCGGGCCTGATGCAGTAGCCTCCACGCCCCGCGGGAGCGACTCGCGGGCCCGGAGACTTCATGAACAAGGTGATCATCATCGGCTCCGGCCCTGCCGGACACACCGCGGCCATCTACGCCGCCCGCGCCAACCTGAAGCCCGTGATGTTCGAGGGAATGGTCAAGGGCGGCATCCCCGGCGGGCAGCTGATGATCACGACCGAGGTCGAGAACTACCCCGGCTTCCCCGACGGCATCAAGGGCCCGGAGCTGATGGAGCTCTTCAAGAAGCAGTCCGAGCGCTTCGGCACCGAGATCCACTCGGCCGACGTCGACGAGGTCGATCTCAGCAAGCGCCCGTTCCGCGTCGTCTCCGAGGGGCAGGAGCACTTCGCGCACTCGCTGATCATCGCGACGGGCGCGCAGGCGAAGTGGATCGGCCTCGAGAGCGAGACGGCGCTCCGCAACCGCGGCGTCAGCGCGTGCGCGACCTGCGACGGCTTCTTCTTCCGTGGGCAGGACGTCTGCATCGTCGGCGGCGGCGACACCGCGATGGAAGAGGCGAACTACCTGAGCGGCATGGCGAAGACGGTCACCGTCATTCACCGCCGCGACTCGCTCCGCGCGTCGAAGATCATGCAGGACCGCGCGCTCAACAACCCGAAGATCAAGTTCTTCTGGAACAAGGAGGTCATCGAGGTGCTCGACCCGGCGGCCGGCACCGTCAACGCGCTGCGCCTCCGTGACACGGTCACCGGCGAGGTGACGCTGCACCCGACGCAGGGCCTCTTCATCGCGATCGGCCACTATCCGAACACCGAGATCTTCAACGGGCAGCTGACGCTCGACGAGAACGGCTACATCGTCACGAAGCCCGGCACGACGCAGACGAGCGTCGAGGGTGTCTACGCGGCGGGCGACGTGCAGGACCACGTCTATCGGCAGGCGATCACGGCGGCAGGCACCGGCTGCGCGGCGGCGATCGAGGTCGAGCGATGGCTCGCGGCGGGCGGGCTGCACTGAGCGGTAGCAGCCTGCGCTGAGGCGACGGCAGCCTCCGCTGAGCGACGGCGGGCTGCGCCTCGGCGCGACCCGCGCGACAGGGCGCGGGAAGTGCGGTACCAAGGGCCGACTGTGTCGGGCACGAGTCGCCTAGCGTCGGAGAGGGCCGCACGACTGCGCCGGCGGAGCGTCCCGGACGCGGGCGGCCCGCCGGTCTTCTACGTGCAGCCGGTGGGGAGCGAGCCCGTCGCGGGCGAGGTGCGCGTCGTCGAGCTGCTGCACGCGGAGCCGCGCGCTTGGGGCGATCTGCGCGGCTGCGCGGAGCTCGTGCGCTTCGCCTTCGAGGGCGGGGATTGCGCGGGCGTGTTCGACACGCTGATCGAGGCGCTGCCGCTCGCGCCGACGGAGCTCGCGGCGGAGTCGTTCGCCTCGCAGCTCTACCTCGACGAGCTGATCCAGCACTGCCTGCGCGTGAAGCTCGACGGCGCGGCGGTGCGCACGAACACCAAGCTTTT
>CAIUAC010001079.1 GCA_903896985.1 uncultured Sandaracinus sp. | reverse complement strand
GGCACGGTCGCCATCGCCACGCCCGGAGGTTGGGCCGACGTGTACTTCGGCGACCGGCAGCTCGGCCGCGCGCCGGGCCAGGTCGTCGTCCCGTCGGGCCGCACGACGCTGCGCCTGATGCCGTTCGGACACGAGCCTGCGCAGCGCGTCACGGTGCAGGTCGACGTGGGCGGCACCGCGCGCGTCGTCGTCCCTCTCTCACACTGAGGTCGGCGGTCGCCTGCCGGCGGGGCGCCCGTGGCCCTCAGAACGTCAGGATCTGCGGCATCCCGGGCTGTGTATCGCTCGAGCCCCCGCTCAACAGCACGACGAGGACGACGGCGACGGCGATGGCCACTACGCCCGCGCCGACGCCGAGCCCGACCCAGAGCCAGTTGGTGGCTCCGCGCGCTTCGCCCACCGGCGCGCTTGCTGCGTCGCCGGCGTGAGCCGTCAGGGGAGCGGTCGCGCTGCCGACGCTGACGAGGATCGCGCCGCCCGGCCCGACGACCTCGCCCCAGTACTCGACCTCCGCGCCGGTCTCCGCCAGCGTGAGCGTGTCTCCGGTCTGCTCCGTCCACGCCGCCGCGCCCGCGACGCGCGCCCGGAGGTGCACCTCGCGCGCGAGCCCGCCGGGATCGCCCGCCACCGCGCTCACGACGCGCGCGGAGCCTGGTAGGGCCTCGAAGCGCAGGTCGAGCCGCAGCGCCTCATGCGGGCGCGCCGCGAGTCCGTCGCGCAGCTCAGGGCGCGCGGCCGTGCCGAGCTCGTAGTGAGGCTCGAGCGCGTCGAGGCGGGCGAGGTCGCGCGCCATCGCGTCCATGTGCCCGAGCGCGAGGTCGACCGCGGCGCGGCTCGCGTAGAGGCGCACGACCTCGGCGCGCGAGAGGTCCGAGCCGGCCTCCGCTGCGTCGAGCAGCCGCGCCGCCGCGTCGAAGTCCGCCTCATCGACGCGCGCAGCCGCTTGGTCGAGCGGGCGCGCTTGCGCGAACGCCGCCGTCGGCGCGAGCAGGGCGAGCACGACGATCAGTGCGCTGCGCGTCATGGGCACGCTCCGCCGGTGTCGCCCATGCACACGGCCCCCGAGGTGCCGTAGGTGCAGCAGGTCGAAGAGCCCGTGCAAGCGCCGCAGCCCGCGCAGCTGCTGCACGAGAGCGCCGGCTGATAGCCGACGCACGATCCAGCGACGCACGCGTCCTGCGTGTCGCAGCGACGCCCGCACCCGCCGCAGTTCCGGCTGTCGGCGTCGAAGTTGACGCACGCACCGCCACAGTCCGTCAGGCCGATGGCGCAGCTCACGACGCACGCACCGCGCGAGCAGACGGACGCACCGCCGCAGCGGAAGCCGACCGCGCCGCAGTTGCTCGTCGACGACTGCAGGTCGACGCAGAGCCCGCCGCCGGTCCGCGTGAGACCGGGCCGGCAAACGCAGGCGCTCGCCGCGCAGGCCTCCCAGGTCGCGCAGGTGTTCCCGATGGAGCCGCAGTTGCGCGCGTCGCGCGTCACATCGAGGCAGCCGCCCCGCGTGGTGTCCCACGTCAGCCCCATCGGACAGACGCACGCCCCGCTCGCGCAGGTCGCCAACGCTCCGCAGACGCGCCCGCAAACCCCGCAGTTGAGCGGGTCTGTCGCGCTCCCGACGCACGCATCGACGCCCGCGTCCGTGGGCATCGGGCCGGCGTCGTGGCCGCCGTCGACGGGCCGTCCGCCATCGAGCGCGCCGCCGTCGGGCATCGACGCATCGACCGTCCCCGCGTCGACCGTCCCGGCGTCGACCATCCCGGCGTCGACCGTCCCGCCATCGACCAATCCAGCGTCGCTCGTCCCCGCGTCGGTCGCTCCGGTGCAGACCCCCGCCGAGCACTCCGACGCCGCGCAGGCTGGCGTCTCACTCACAGCCGCGAGGTCCACGATCGCCGGGCCGTCCGCGGGCAGCTCCAGCTCGAGGCAGCCCGCCGCGAACCACGCGCAGCTCCCGTCGCGCGCGCGCCCGGTCAGCGCGTAGTGCCCTGGTCCGAGCCGCGCGGGGGTCGCCATGCCCACGCCCGACGCGATCAGGATCTCGTCGGAGAAGACGACCGGCCCGGTGCAAGAGCCCGTGTGGATCGCCGCCTCGGCCCAGACCGCGCGCGCTTGGTCGGCAGGCGACGCGAAGCGCAGCCCCCACTCGAGCGCCTGTGGCTCAGAGCTACACGCAGCGAGCGCGAGCGCCGCGAGCGCGATCAGCCACCTCGGTGCGAGGCGTCTCGAGGCTCGGCGCGAGCCCACGCCGGGTCGGAGCGGCGCACTTTTCAAGACCGCGGTTCGAGCGAGGCGTACGTCCGTCACCGCCGCAGAATACCGGAAGCGCTGCCTCCGGCCCCAACAATCGGGGCGCGCACCCGGCCGCGCGCCTCCGCTCCCCGACCGGCTGCCCCGCGCTCAGGACCCCGTGTACCAGACGACGTACGCGCTCAGCGCGATGTCGCCGCCGCGCGGCGTGCCGACGCCGAGGTGCCCTTGCAGCGTGAGCTCGTTGGCGCTGCCCGGCGTCACGAGGCTCGTGATGTCGGTGCGCACCGCCTGCACCGCGAGCCCAGGGCACCAGTACGCGCGGGACTGCGCCCAGTTGCCCCACTGCCCGGGGATGACGCCCTCTGCCGCCCGCGCCGCGCAGCCGCGATCGCTCCCGATGGGCGCGCCCGTGTAGCGCAGCTCCGGCAGCGCCGTGCCGTTGACCGAGAACGTGTCCCGGTGATCGCACCACTCCGCGCAGCCGTCCCCCGCCGTCTGCCCGTGTCCGCTGAGGATCGTGACGAGCTCCACGCGCGTCACGCCCGCCGGCGGCGTGAACGAGAACGCCGGTCGCGCGTTGTACGACGCGTCGAACGCGCCGCCCGTGAAGGCGCGCACCGCGCCCGTCGCGAGCGGTCGCGCGCTCTGCGTGCGCAGCCGCAGCGAGACCTGCGCGTCCCACTCCGTCGCGCGCTCCCAGTCCGGCCCGAGCTCGACGAAGAACGACTGCGCGCCGCCCGCGCGCAGCAGCCCGAGGAACGGCGTCGCGTCGATCAGATAGTGCTGCCGCCCGCGCCGCCAATACGGAGTGATCCAGCGCGCGATCTCCTGCTTGTCGGTGCACGCCGCGCCGTCCGCGCAGAGCTGCACGTCCGCGATCCGATCCCACTCCGAGCAGCCGAACGGGTTGCCGTTCTTGCACGTGATCTCGACGTCCACCTCCAGCGTGTCGAACGCCGCCATCTCCGCCGCCGACGGCAGCGTCACCTCGCGCGTGAACACGCGCCCCGTCGTCGTCTCGTTCACGAGCGACACCACCGTCGTGTCCGTCTCCGCGGCGAGCCGCGCCTCGAGCGCCCCGCGATACTCGTAGAAATGGCTGAGAAACGCCGCCATTCCGACGAAGTCTGCCGGCGCGCCGACCGCCGGGCTCAGGCTGTCGCCCGGGTCCCAGGTCTGCGCGCGGTCGATGCCGAACACGGTCGGAGGCGGCGCGCCCGCTCGCCCACGGTCGCCGAGATCGACCACCGACGCCGGGCTCCGCGCGTACGCGAGGTAGTCCGTGACGTACCCGCCGACGCTGCCCTGCACCGCGCTCGCCTCGTCGGTGACGTAGTGAAAGCGATCGCGCCAGAACTGCTGCGCGACGGGGTCCGTGATCCCCTGGAACACAAGCGTTTCCTCGAGCCCCGCCGCGAGCTCCGTCATCAGCGCCGTGCGCGTCGCCTCGTCGGGCGCGGTCGACATGAAGAAGTAGTGCACGTTGCGCCGCCCCTCCGTCAGCAGGCGATCGACCGGCGTGCGGATCACCTCGTCGCTGAGCCCTGGCATATGCACGAAGAACACGTAGCTCTCGCAGCCGCTCCACTTCTCGGCGAGCGTGAACGTGCCGCTCAGCGTGTGGACCGTGAAGTCCCCCGCGACCTCGCCCATGCCCGTGCCGGTGTCCGTCGTGCGCATCGGCGTGCGCGTGAGCGCTAGCTCGTCGCAGACGTCCGGTGCGACGGGTCCAGCGTCGAGCCCCGCGTCGGTCGGCTCGACGTTGCCATCGACGCCGCCGTCGGCGGGTTTGACGGCGGGAGAGGAACCGCAGCCGTAGGTCAGCGAGGCGAGCGCGAGGAGAGC
>CAIUAC010001078.1 GCA_903896985.1 uncultured Sandaracinus sp. | reverse complement strand
CTCGCCGCCGCGCCGGCCGATCGCACGAACGTCAACGTCTTCCTCGACGACGCGCCGACCCCGCGCGACACCGGCGACGGCTTCGTGCTCTCCGACGATGGCCTCACCATCGAGCTCCAGGGCACGGCGTGCGACGCGCTCCGCGCCGGCACGATCGCCGACGTCCGCTTCGAGTTCGGCTGCCCGCTCCTGATCTAGCGCGCGCTGGGCTTTCGGGCGCTGCGCCTCCCCGGCGCGCGCCCGTCGATGGCGCATCCCCACGCCCAGAGTAGGCTCTGCCGCCGATGCGGGTCGCGCTCGTCACCGTCTACTCGCACGCAGAGTGCACGCTCAAGGACGTCGCCGGCGGCTACGGCACGGTCTTTCGCATCGGCGAGTCCCTGCCGGCGCGGCTGCTCGCGCGCGCCAAGACGCACGTCGCCGAGCTTCCACCCGTGACGGCGGGGCACCTCGCGCAGGCCGCGCTCGCCGCGGGGCACTCGGTGCGCGTCTGTGATGTGCGGCGGCTCCCCGGGCAGCACGACGCCGTGCCGACGGGCCTCGACGTCGCGCTCGTGCAGACCTCGATCGTCGACGCCGCGGCCGAGCGCGCCGTCATCGAGGAGCTGACGCGGGCCGGCGTGCACACCATCGCCTACGGCGCGTTCGCGACGGCGCGGCCGCAGCTCTATGCCGACGTCGCGCGCGTCGTCGTGCGCGGCGAGCCGGAGGCGCTCGGCGCGGGGCTCTTCGATCCGACGCTGCGCGGGCTCGTCGAGGCGGGCTTCGTCGCGGACCTCGACGCGCTGCCGCTCCCGGATTGGTCGCCCTTCCCCGTCGAGCGCTATCGCTACGCCTTCCTCGCGCGCGGCACGACGCTCCCGGTCGCGGGCGCGCGGGGCTGCGCGTACGGCTGCGGCTACTGTCCGTGGCGCGTCACGGCGCCGTTCCGTGAGCGGGCTCCCGACCGCATCGTCGCGGAGGTCCGGCACCTCGTCGACCGCTACGGCGCCCGCGCCATCGCCTTCCGCGATCCGCTCTTCAACCTCGACGCCGACCGCGTCCGCGCGCTCGCCCGCGGCCTGCGCCCGCTCGGCGTGCGCTTCAGCGCCGAGATGCGCGCCGACAAGCTCGACGGCGCGATGCTCGAAGACCTGCACAGCGCTGGCCTCCGCTCGCTCGAGATCGGCGTCGAGAGCGTCGACCGCGCGATGCTCACGCGCGAGCACCGAAAGCCCCCCGAGGCGGCGCAGATCGAGGCCGTCGTCCACGCCGCGCACAAGCTCGGCGTGCGCGTCGTCGCGAACTTCGTGCTCGGCTTGCCCGACGACACCGAGGACACCTTCCGCGCGTCGGTCGCCTACGCGAAGCGCCTCAACACCTTCGCCGTGCAGTTCACCGTCGCGACGCCTTACCCCGGCACGACGCTCGAGACCTACGCCTCACCGCGGATGCGCCTGACCGCTCCCGAGACGCACACGGGCTGGGAGCCGACGTTCGAGCACGAGCACGTCCCGACCGAGCGCCTCCGCGCGCTCCGCGAGTGGGCCTACGTCTCCTATCACTACCGCCCCCGCTACGCGCTCCGAGTCGCGCGCACGGCGCTGACCGCGCTGCGCGACCGACGTTGACCGCGTCGCGCGCACGGCGTCGACCGCGCGGCGCGACCGGGGCTGACCGCGCTCACCTCACCGATACGCCGCGTGAAACCGCGCGAGGCGCTCGACCATCTGCTCGAGCTTCGCCGTCGGCGGCAGGATCGTCGTGCGGAAGTGCGCCGTCCCGGGCAGCTGACCGAAGCCCGAGCCCGGCACGACGCAGATGCCCGTCTCGAGGAGCAGCGCCATGCAGTACTCGGCGTCCGTCTTGCCGGGCGGCAGCTTGATCTCGGGGAACGCGTACATCGCGCCCGCGACGGCGTTGCAGCGGATCCCCTCGACGCGATTGAGCCCCGCCGCGAGCAAGAGCGCGCGCTCCTTCAGGCTGTCGAGGATCGCGCTCCGCTCCTTCGCGAACAGCTCCCCGCTCGGCGTGCCCGACCTCGGCGGGCGCACCATCGCGTGCACCGCCACCTGCCCGGGGAGGTTCGAGCAGAGGCTGACGGACTGCAGCTTCAGGAGCTGCGCCTCGACGTCCGCGGGCAGGTTCCGCACCTCGAGGTAGCCGCCGCGATGCCCGCACTCGCCGAGGTAGCCCTTCGAGCAGCTGTGGAAGCTGAAGAGCGTCACGTCCGTCACGCCCATCGCGTGCATCACCTTCGCGAACGACACGAAGCGGTCCTCCGCGCGATACACGTTCTCCTGATAGACCTCGTCCGCCAGGATCGTCAGCGAGTGCCGCTGCGCGAAGTCCACGACCATGCGGATGTTGGCCTCGTCGAGCACCGCGCCGGTCGGGTTGCCGGGGTTGATCACGCAGAGCGCGCGCGGCCGAATCCCCGCCGCCTTCGCCTTCGCGACGGTGTCCTCGAGCTGCCCGAGGCTGAGCCCGAACGAGCGCTCCTCGTCGAGGTAGTAGCCGAGCTGCTGCGCGCCGAGGAGCGTGATGCTCGCGCTGTAGAGCGGGTATTGCGGGATCGGGATCAGGACGCCGTCGGTCGGCTCCGCGACGACCATGCGCAGGACCGTCTGCACGCCCTTCGAGGCGCCGTCCGTCAGGTAGATGGACTCGGCGTCGGCGGGGATTCCGTCGCGCTCCCGGATGAACTCCGCGACCGCCTCGCGGACGACCTTGATGCCCTTGCTCTCGCTGTACGCGCCGAGCCCGTGCGGCGACGCCTTCAGGATGCCCCGCGCGGTCTCGAGCACCTCCGCGGGGAAGTGCGCGGCGGCGTGCTCCATCAGCGCCGGGTACTCGCACAGGGCGAGCAGCTGCCGCAGGTACGTCAGCGGCTTCTGCCCGAGCGCCTGCGGGTTGCCGATGTTGCAATAGATGATCTCGCGCCCCTCGAGCTCGAGCTCACGTGCGCGGAGCACGATGGGGCCGCGGACGGCGTATTCGGTGTCGAGGACGACCTTGCCGAGGTCTTGGAGAGTGAGGGTCATGGGAGGCACTTCCGGGGCGTCGGGAGGGAGGGAGCGCGCGGATACTACGCCGAGCCGGAGCGCCGTGCGCGACCGACGCCCGCGCCCCACGAGCGCGCTCGAAGCCGCCGCAAAACCCTGCGGCGCGCGCTGCTGCTTTGGTGATAGCCTGCCGCGCGTGACTCCAACCGCCCCGGCCACCCACCATGGCTTCGCGAGGAACGTCGCCGTCGACCAAGTAGCGGTCGAAGAGCGCGCCGCCTCTCTCGCCAAGCGCTCCCTGAAGAAACAAGCGAAAGTCGCAGGACTTCGCCTCGCGGTCCGCATGATGGACCTGACGACGCTCGAGGGGAAAGACACGCCCGGCAAGGTGCGCGCGCTTTGCCGTAAGGCGCTCGTGCCGCTCGCGAGCGACCCCTCGATCGGCCCGACGGCCGCCGTCTGCGTCTATCCCAACATGGTCCCGATCGCGAAGCACGAGCTGCGCGGCAGCGGCGTGAAGGTCGCGAGCGTCGCGACGGCGTTCCCGAGCGGGCTCTCGCCGCTCTCGATCAAGCTCGACGACGTGCGTCAGGCGGTCGAGCTAGGCGCCGACGAGATCGACATGGTCATCGATCGCGGCGCGATGCTCGCGGGCGACTACCGCAAGGTCTTCGACGAGATCGCGGCGGTCAAAGAGGCGTGCGGGCAGACGCACCTCAAGGTGATCCTCGAGACGGGCGAGCTCGGCAGCTACGACGTCGTGCGGCGCGCGTCGGACCTCGCCATCGCGGCGGGCGGCGACTTCATCAAGACCTCGACGGGCAAGATCCAGCCGGCGGCGACGCCCGCGGTCACGCTCGTCATGCTCGAGGCGATCCGCGATCACTACTACGCGACGGGCAAGCGCATCGGCATGAAGCCCGCGGGCGGCGTGCGCACCGCGAAGCAGGCGCTCCACTACCTCGTCATCGTCAAAGAGACGCTCGGCGACGCGTGGCTCGACCCGGACCTGTTCCGCTTCGGCGCGAGCGCGCTGCTGAACGACGTGCTGATGCAGCTCGAGAAAGAGCGCACCGGCTTCTATCAGGCGAGCGCTGACTTCTCGGCGGACTGACTCTCGAAGGACTGAGCCATGGCGACCCCACGCAAGAACGAGAAGAAGACCGACGCTGTGAAAGCAGCCTCGAGCGAGCCGGATCTCGGCTTCACCGGCGAGAGCAGCTGGCAGTACGAGCCTTCCCTCGAGGGCACGGACCACCTGCGCTTCGAGAAGAAGTACGAGCTCTTCATCGGCGGCCGCTGGGTGGCGCCGAAGTCGAAGAAGTACTTCCCCACGATCAACCCCGCGACCGAGGAGCCGATCGCCGAGGTCGCCGAGGCCAACGCCGAGGACGTCGACGCGGCGGTGCGCTCGGCGCGGACGGCGTACGACAAGATCTGGTCGAAGCTGCGCCCGGCCGAGCGCGCGAAGTACCTCTATCGCATCGCCCGCGCGATGCAGGAGAAGGCGCGCGACCTCGCCATCGTCGAGACGATGGACGGCGGCAAGCCGATCAAGGAGTCGCGCGACTTCGACGTGCCGACGGCGTCGGCGCACTTCTTCTATCACGCGGGCTGGGCCGACAAGCTCGACCTCGCGTTCCACGGGCGGCCGTATCGCCCGCTCGGCGTCGCGGGGCAGATCATCCCGTGGAACTTCCCGCTGCTCATGGCCGCGTGGAAGATCGCGCCGGCGCTCGCCTGCGGGAACACCGTGGTGCTCAAGCCCGCCGAGACGACGCCGCTGACGGCGCTGCTCCTCGCGAAGATCTTCGAGGAGATCGAGCTCCCGCCGGGCGTCGTGAACATCGTGACGGGCGCGGGCGCGACGGGCGCGGCGCTCGTGGCGCACTCCGACGTGAACAAGATCGCGTTCACCGGCTCGACGGACGTCGGCAAGCGCATCCAGGGCGCCATCGCGGGCAGCGGCAAGCGCCTGACGCTGGAGCTCGGCGGCAAGGCGGCGAACATCGTCTTCGCGGACGCGCCGCTCGATCAGGCGGTCGAGGGGATCGTCAACGGGATCTTCTTCAACCAAGGGCACGTCTGCTGCGCGGGCTCGCGGCTCCTCGTCGAGGAGAGCGTGCACGACCTCGTCGTCCGTAAGCTGCGCGACCGCATCGCGACGATGCGCGTCGGCAACCCGCTCGACAAGAACACCGACCTCGGCGCGATCAACTCGAAGATGCAGCTCGAGAAGATCCGCGGGCTCGTCGCGGCGGGCGAGGCCGAGGGCGCCGAGCGCTGGTCGTCCCCGTGCGCGCTGCCGAAGAAGGGCTTCTTCTTCCCGCCGACGTTCTTCACGAACGTCGCGCAGGCGTCGCGCATCGCGCACGAGGAGATCTTCGGCCCCGTGCTCTCGATCCTCACGTTCCGCACGCCGGACGAGGCGGTCGAGAAGGCGAACAACACGATGTACGGGCTCTCTGCCGGCGTCTGGACGGATAAGGGCTCCAAGAGCTTCTGGATGGCGCAGCGCCTGCAGGCCGGCGTCGTCTGGGCCAACACCTTCAACAAGTTCGATCCTTCGTCGCCGTTCGGCGGCTACAAGGAGAGCGGCTTCGGGCGCGAGGGCGGCCGACAGGGGCTCTCGTCTTACGTCGAGGTCGGCTGACCATGGCGAATCCATCAAAGCGAGTGTCGGCGGCTCCCGCGCGGCAGCGATTGTCCATCCCGAAGGCGTACAAGATGTACGTCGGCGGCGCGTTCATCCGGTCCGAGTCGGGCCGGTATTATCAGGTGAGCGGCATGACGAAGGGCAGCGCAGACGCCGAGGTCGTGAACATCCCGCTCGGTTCGCGGAAGGACGCGCGGGACGCGGTGCTCGCGGGCAAGGCGGCGCTGCACGGCTGGTCGTCGCGCACGGCGTTCAACCGCGGGCAGATCCTCTATCGCTTGGCCGAGGTGCTCGAGTCGCGTCACGAGGAGCTCGTCACCTCGCTGGTGCGCGCTGGCGCGACTGAACGCGACGCCATCGACGAGGTGAACGCCTCGGTCGATCGCGCGGTCTGGTACGCGGGGCTCGCGGACAAGATCTCGGCGCTCGTCGCGTCGCACAACCCGGTCAGCGGGCCGCACTTCGGCTTCACGCTGCCTGAGGCGATGGGGCTCGTCGCCGTCCTCGCGCCGGAGAGCCCGGCGCTGCTCGGGCTCGTCTCGACGATCCTGCCGGTGATCGTCTCGGGCAACACCACCGTCGTCGTCGCGGGCGAGCGCGACCCGCGCACGGCCGTGATCTTCTGCGAGTGCCTCGCGACGAGCGATCTGCCGGGCGGCGTCGTCAACGTGCTGACCGGGCGCGCGCAGGACCTCGGACCGCAGCTCGCCAAGCACCGCGAGGTCAACGCGCTCGAGGCGTGGACGCCCGACGCGGCGCTGCGCACCTCGCTCGAGCGCGACGGCGCGGGCAGCGTCAAGCGCGTCAAGACGCACGACGCGCAGGGCATCGCGGCGCTCCGCGACGAGCAGCGCGGCCAAGGGCTCACCTACGTCGAGCGCTTCCTCGAGCTGAAGACCATCTGGCACCCGGCGGGGATCTGATGCGCGGCGCGAGCGCTGCGTGGGTCGGACTCACGGCGCTCGCGCTGGCGCTCCTCGGAGCGCCTCGCTCCGGCAGCGCGCAGGCGCACGCGCAGCCTGCTCAGCCGACGCAGGCGTCGACGCCCGCGGCACCGAGCGCGAGCGAGCCGTCCTACGCGCTCGCGCCGGGCGTGCTGCGCGCGACCTCGGCGAGCGGCACACGAGACGTCGCGCTCGGCTGCGAGGGCGTCGCGCTCCTCCGCGACGGGGCCCGGCTTTACGTCGCGTGCGGCGCGCGCGGCGTCGTCGTGCTCAGCCTCGCGGACCCGACGGCGCCGGTCGTCGAGGGGTACCGCGACTTCGGCGGCGACGTCGTCGCGCTCTTCAGCGGTGGCGGGCGGGTGTGGGCGCAGATCGCGCGCATCGAGGCGCGGCCGATCGACGCTGCGCTCGACGCCTCGACCGCTCAGCTCCAGAGCAACCCGACCCTCCCGCCGGTGCCCGCAGCGCCCGCCAACGCGCTCACCCCCCCGGGCTACGCCGACCTCGCCGCGCCCTCGGGCGCCCGCGACGGCTTCGCGCCGCTCGCGGCCCCGGCGGGGGGCGTCGACCTGATCATGCCCGAGCGCGTCGGCGGCATCTGGCGCGTCGGCGCGAGCGCCGATCTCTTCTTGCCGATCGGCACGATCGGCGTCGGCGGCCTCCTCGACGCCTACGTCACGCGGCACTTCGACGGGCCGTTCATGCTGCGCGCGCAGATCTCGCCGCTCGCCTTCGCCCTCGTCGACACGGGCGGAGGCAGCGCGTTCGGCGCGCACCTCCTGTTCGGGCTCGACACGCAGTTCCTCGAGCTCGCGCTCGGCGTCGGCGCCTCGACGACCGACGCAGCCGACAGCGCGTTCTCGCTCCTGCAGTCGCTGCGCATCGGCGCGCTCGACGGGCTGCACCTCGCCGTGCAGACGGATGTGTTCGTCCTCGACAAGCAATTCGAGTTCGGCGCCGTGTCGGGCAGCCTGCAGATCCCGGTCAAAGAGGGCTGGTGGCTGCTCCTGCGCGGCGGCGGCGGTCCGATGGGCTTCGCCTTCGGCGACGTCGGCGTGCGCTACCGCGTCAGCGGCGACGGCGGCGCGGGCTCGTTCTTCCTGCAAGGAATGCTCGGCGGCGTCGCGCTCTTCGGCGGCTACGTCTGCAGCTCGACGGGCTACTGCAGCAGCCAGGACTCCGGCGGACCCGCGCTCGGCGTCGGCGTCGAGTGGCGGCTCTGAGCCGCGGCGCGAAACGTCCCTGACCTGCGGCCCGTGACGGCTTCGACACGGAGCCGCGAGCGGATTCCCATCGGGGGCTTTTTGGGAGACAATCCGCTCCCATGAAACTCACCCGCAGAGACATCCTCAAGGCAGCAGGCGCACTCGGAGTCGCTGCGGCGATCCCCGGCTGCGGCGACGACGACGCCCCCGCGAACCCCGACGGCGGCACGCCCGACGCCGGTCCGCCCGACGCCGGCCCGCCGGACGGGGGCCCGCCGCCGCCGAGCGGACCGTTCCGGCACGGCGTCGCGAGCGGGGATCCGCTCGCCGACGCCGTCATCCTGTGGACGCGCGTCACGCCGGAGGATCCCGCGACCGCCGGCGACGTCGTCGTCCAGTGGGAGCTCGCCTCCGACACCGCGTTCGCGACCATCGTGACGAGCGGGATGTTCACGACGAACGCCGCGCGCGACTTCACGGTGAAGGTCGAGGCCACCGGGCTCAGCGCCGCGAGCACCTACTACTACCGCTTCACGGCGCTCAGCGAGACGTCCGTCATCGGGCGCACGAAGACCGCGCCGACGGGCAGCGTCGCGCACCTGCGCTTCGCCGTCGCCGCCTGCGCGAGCTACGCGCACGGCTACTACCTCGGCTATCGCGGCATCGGCGCGCGCCTCGACCTCGACGCGGTGCTCTTCCTCGGCGACTACATCTACGAGTACGGCAACGGCGAGTACGGCAGCACCCGCGCTGCCGATCCGACGACCGAGTGCCTCACGCTCTCCGACTATCGCCGCCGCTACGCCTGCCACCGGCTCGACGCGGATCTCCGCGAGGCGCACCGGCAGCACCCGTGGATCACGACGTGGGACGACCACGAGGTCGCGGACAACAGCTGGAGCGGCGGCGCAGAGAACCACCAGCCCGAGGAGGGCAGCTACGCGGACCGCAAGGCGGCTGGGCAGCAGGCGTACTCGGAGTGGCTGCCGCTGCGCGACCAGACCGACCGCGCGAAGATCTGGCGCTCCTTCGGCTACGGCAACCTCGCGGACATCATCGTCCTCGACTCGCGCCACTGGGCCCGCGACGAGCAGGCGACGGGCGTCGATGACCCGACGCTCGCCAGCCCGACGCGGCAGCTGCTCGGCGCCGACCAAGAGGCGTGGCTGACCGAGCGCCTGACCACGAGCACCGCGCAGTGGAAGCTGGTCGCGCAGCAGGTCGTGATGTCGCCCTTCGCGCTCTTCTTCAACACCGACGCTTGGGACGGCTATCCGGCGGCGCGCACGCGCCTCTTCGACGTGCTCGAGACCAACGCGCTCGACGACGTCGTCGTGCTGACGGGCGACATCCATATGTCGATCGCCGGCGACCTCGCGCGCAATCCCACCGTGCCCGCCGAGTACGACCCGCTGACCGGCGCGGGCTCCCTCGCCGTCGAGCTGGTCGCGCCCGGCATCAGCTCGCCCGGCCTCACGCGCGGCATCGCGATGGCCCAAGAGTCCCTGATCCGCGCGAACGCGCCGCAGGCGAAGGGCTGGAACCTCTGGCAGCGCGGCTACTTCGTCCTCGACCTGACGCCGGCGCGCGCGCAGGGCGACTGGTTCTTGGTCCCCGACGTGATCCGACCGACGGGCGCGGAGGCGTTCGGCTTCGGCGTCTCGACGGCGACGGGCGCGAACCATCTCGTCGCCGAGGACACTCCGGTGCCGTCCGGCGCCGGCGCGCCAGCGGCTCCGTAGCGCGCTCGCTCACGCCAACACACAGAAGGCACCCCGCCCCCGGGGGTGCCTTCGTCGTTCCGTCAGGATCGAGCGCGGCGCGGCGCCTACGAGCGCGCGCGCCGGGCCGTCAGAACGAGAAGCCGACGCCGAAGTTCGCCGTCCACTGCCGCGGCAGCAGCGCGTGCGTGACGCCGGGCGTCGGGTCGAACGCCGGGTCGATGCCGTTGGTCGGGCTGACCTGGTTGAGGTCGAAGACGATCGCGCCCGTCAGGGTCAGCACGCCGTAGCGCCCCTGGAGCCCGACGACGCCGCGGAGGCGCGACGAGCGGATCTGCGCGAACACCGCGTTGTTGTTGTAGTCCGCCGCGCCGCCCGTGCGCGCGTCCTGCTGCGGCGTCAGGTCCACGAGCTCGCTGTCGCCGAGGATCCACACGTACTGCCCCGCGAGGTACGGCGTGATCGTGCCGGCGCTCGCGAGCACGATCGTCTTGCTGAGGATCAGCTCGACGCTCGGGATCGTCAGGTTGAACTCGGTCTCGCCGAGGAGCGTCTGCACGGCGCCGCGGACCGCGAGGTCCGGGATGAAGCCCTGCCCGCCGGTGCGGAAGCCCTCGAGGATCGACCACTTCACGTCGAAGCCGAGCGACCAGTACGAGGTGCTGAAGAGGTGCGCCATCGACGTGCCGAGCTCGAAGCCGAGCGGGAACGCCTTCCGAATCTGCAGGCGCTGCCAGTAGAGCGCGTTCGTCGCGAAGCGGTTCTCGCCCTCGAGCGCCGAGGTCGCGTCGCCCTCGGTGCCGCGCTGCCAGTAGCTGCGGCCGCCCGAGATGTTGCTGATGAAGCCCTCGAGGCCGACGTAGAAGCTCGCGGGGCCGAGCGTGCGCCCCGGCGTCAGCACCGGCGGCGCCATCGAGATGCCTAGCTGCTCGGCGACCGCTGCCCACGCGAGATCGTCCGCGCACCACTCCCGCGTGCCGGTGCCAGCCGCCGTCGGGCAGGTCGTGCTCGAGTCCGTCGCCGCGATGCGCAGCCGCGCGAGCGTGACGTTCATGGACTGCGCGGCGACGGCGCCCGGCGCGGCGAAGCACGCCACGAGCAGCGCGACGAGGCTGCCCCAAGCGCAGCAGGACAGCGGCGCG
>CAIUAC010001077.1 GCA_903896985.1 uncultured Sandaracinus sp. | reverse complement strand
CATCGCGAAGGCGCGCCTCGCGTCGGAGACCGATGTGGACGCCGCCGTTCGCTTCGCGCGGGAGGCCGCTGGCCTCGCGCTCGTCGGCGCCGTGCGGCTCCCCGGCTCGAGCCGCGAGCGCGTCGAGGCCCTCACGCTGCTCGGCGCGGTGCACGAGCAGCATAACCGCGTCGGCGAGGCCAGCCTGGCCTACGAGGCCGCGCTCCGGCTCGCGCCGCAGCAGGTCGACTCGCTCCTCGGCGCGGGCAGGATGCTCCTCGCGGAGCAGCGCTACCCGGACGCGCTCGCGCGCTTCGAGGCGGCGCTCAGCGCGCTCGGGCCCGACGCCGCCGCGCAGCCCGCGGCCGTCGCGGGCACGCGCTCCCCGGCGCAGGAGGCCAAGCTCGGCGCGGCGCGCGCGATGCTCCAGCTCGACCGCGCGCAGGAGGCGAAGGCCGCGCTCACGCTGCTCGCGCACGACGCGCCGGGCGACGCCGACGTCTTGCTCGCGCTCGGGCGCGCCGAGGACAAGCTCGACGACCAGGCGGCCGCGGAGCAGCACTTCCGTGAGGCGGTGACCGCCGCGCCCACGCGCTTCGAGGGCTACATCGCCCTCGCGCGCCTCTTCACGAAGACCGGCCGCGCGAGCGAGGCTGCCGCCTTCCTCGAGGAGGCCGCCCGCAAGGTGCCGCAGACCGCGGCGGTGCGGCGCCAGCTCGGCGACTCGGAGCTCGAGCAGAACCGCATCCCGCAGGCGATCGCGCACTTCCGCGCGGCGCTCGAGCTCGAGCCGCACGACGACGCGGCGACGTTCGGCCTCGGCGTGTCCCTGCGACGCGCGGGTCAGCTCAACGACGCCGCCTCGATCTTCGACGCGCTCGCGCAGCGCGACGCGAACTACGTCGGGCTCTCCGTCGAGCGCGGCATGGTGTACGAGGCGCAGGGCCAGTCCGAGCGCGCCGCGCACATGTACGAGGCTGCGCTGCGCACCCGCCCGGACGACCCGGATCTGCTCCTTCGGCTCGGCGCCTCGCAGGTCGCCGCGGGTCAGATCGACGCCGCCGAGCAGACGCTCGCGCGCGTCGCCGCCGCTCGCCCCAACAGCCCCGAGGCCGAACACTTCATGGGCCGCGTCGCGTTCGCGCGAGGCAACACGCAGAACGCGCAGCAGCACTTCGATCGCGCGGTCGTCCTCGATGGGACGCGCGGCGAGTACCACCTCTACGCGGGCTGGGCGGCCCTCGAGAGCGGCAACTTCGGCAAGGCGCTCGACCAGGTGGAGGCGGCGCTGACGCGCGATCCGAGCCTCGCCGACGCGTACTGGGTCCGGGGTGAGGTGCGGCTCCGCTCGGGCGCGGTGCAGGACGCCCTCGCCGACATGGAGAAGGCGCTCGCGCTCAAGCCCGGACGCACCGAGGCCTGGGCCGGCGCGGCCGAGTGCTACGACCAGCTGCGCCGTCGCGGCGATGCGATTCGCGCCTATACGAACGCGCTGCAGGGCAACTCCGACAACGGCGCCTGGTGGTACCGCCTCGGTCGCTTGCAGCTCGACGACGATCGCGCCGGTGAGGCCCGCACCTCGCTCAATCGCGCCGTGCTCCTCGGCGAGGCGATGGACGCGCGCCCGGGCTGGCTCCCTGACGCGCATCGGCTCCTCGGCGAGAGCCTCCGCCTCGGCGGCGAGCACGCCGGCGCCCTCGAGCACCTGCGCCGCTATCTCGAGATCGCGACGCCGGGCGCCATCGATCGCGCCGACGTCGAGCAGGCGGTCGCGCGCCTCCAAGGCGGCAACTGAGCCTCGGGGCTTCGCGCCCGCCCGCCTGCCGCCGCTGAGCGTCGCGTCGCTCGTCGCCGCGGGCTTCTTCGCGGCGGGCACGCCGCTTTCGGCCCGGAGGAGCGGCGCGGAGGGCCCAATTCCTTGGGCGCGCGCGTGCCGGACGTCCCGAGGGTCAGCGCACCCTCGCCGCGCGGGTCTGCCTGGCGCGTGGCGCGGGTCTG
>CAIUAC010001076.1 GCA_903896985.1 uncultured Sandaracinus sp. | reverse complement strand
CGAAGCCCGAGGCCAAAGAGGTCTGAGCCTCGCGCTCGCCTCGTCACGCCGGTGGACGCTTCGTGCGCCCGCCGGCGTTTGTCGTCCGTCGATGGCGAGCCATCCGCGTGACGCCATCGACAGCGCGCCTTAGAGTGCCCCCGCCATGAGCGACAACAAGCCGTACATCGGAGGCCAGGCCGTCATCGAAGGCGTGATGATGCGCGCGCCCGGCTGCCTGTCGATCGCGGTGCGGCGTCCCGACGGCGGGATCGCGGTGCAAGAGGGCCCAACGCGCTCCAAGCTGGCGACCTCGCCGCTGCGGAAGTTGCCGATGGTCCGCGGCGTGGTGACGCTCGTCGAGTCGCTGTCGATCGGGATGCGGGCGCTGCAGTTCTCGGCGCAGCAGCAGATGGTCGACGAGCAGGGCAACCCGCTGCCGGACGACGGCTCGGGCGGCGGCAAGTGGGTTGGCGTCGTGTCGATCGTCTTCGCGCTCCTGCTCTTCAAGGGCGCGCCGCAGGGGCTCGGCTGGGCCGCGAGTACGTTCCTCGGTCTCGGCGGGGTCCAGGATCCGCGTTTTCACCTGCTTACGGGCGGATTCCAGCTTCTCATCTTGCTCGGCTATCTCCTGCTAATTTCCCGATTGCCCGATATGCGACGGGTTTTCCAGTATCACGGAGCTGAGCACAAGACGATCTCCACCTACGAGAAGGGGCTGCCCCTGTCGGTGGAGAACGTCCGCGCGCAGACGACGCTGCATCCGCGCTGCGGCACGACGTTCCTCGTGGTCGTCGTGGCCGTGTCCATCCTGGTCGGCGCCATCGTGACGCCGCTCGTGCTCCCGCACGTCAGCGGCTTGCTCGGGCAGCTTCAGACGCTCGCGCTTCGCATCGCGCTGCTGCCCTTCATCGCCGCGATCTCGTTCGAGTTTCAGCGCTTCACCGCGCGCTACTGCACGACGGGGCCGCTGCGCGCGCTCCTCTGGCCCGGCTTTCTCTTTCAGAAGATCACGACGCGCGAGCCCGACGACGCGCAGATCGAGATCGCGATCGCGGCGATGGAGTCTGCGATCTGGCGCGAGCGCGTGGGCGCTGACGTGCACGCGGACGAAGTTCCGCTCGTGTTCCCAACGTTTGCGGCCTTCGTGACCGCCGTGCGGTCCTCGCTTCGCGCGCCCGCCGCGGCGTCGCCGGTCTGAGCCCGAGTCATGCTGCCGACCGCTAAGCTCGACTCTCTGAGCGCTCGCTTCCGCGAGCTCGAGGAGCAGCTCTGCCAGCCCGATGTGCTCGGGGACTCCAAGCGCTACACGCTGCTCAGCCGCGAGCGCGGCGAGCTCGACGAGATCGTGCGGGCGTACGGCGAGTATCTCGCGGTCGAGAAGCAGCTCGCGGACGACCGCGCGGCGCTCGAGGATCCGGAGCTGCGCGACCTCGTGCTCGAGGAGATTCCTCAGCTCGAGCGCAAGAGGTCGGAGCTCGAGACGAAGCTCGAAGAGCTGCTGCTTCCGAACGACCCG
Source organism: uncultured Sandaracinus sp. (assembly GCA_903896985.1). Lineage (GTDB taxonomy): Bacteria > Myxococcota_A > Polyangia > Polyangiales > JADJQN01 > CAIUAC01. The sequence continues at coordinate 452 of CAIUAC010001076.1, read as the reverse complement.
AGCGACCTGCGCAACACGATCCTCGAGATCCGCTCGGGCACCGGGGGCGAGGAGGCGGCGCTCTTCGCGGCAGACTTGTTCCGGATGTACGGGCGCTACGCGGAGAAGCGGGGCTGGCGCATCGAGATCTTGTCGACGAGCGAGGCTCAGGCCGGCGGCTTGAAGGAGCTCGTCGCGCTCGTCAGTGGTCTCCGCGTCTACTCGCAGCTGCGCTTCGAGGGGGGCGTGCATCGAGTGCAGCGGGTGCCCGCGACTGAGGCGCAGGGCCGCATTCACACGTCGACGGCCACGGTCGCCGTCCTGCCCGAGGCCGATGAGGTCGACGTCTTCATCGATGAGAAGGACCTCGAGATCAACATCGCGGCGTCGGGCGGTCCCGGCGGGCAGGGCGTCAACACCACGAATTCCGCCGTGCAGATCCAGCACAAGCCGAGCGGCCTCATCGTGAAGTG
>CAIUAC010001075.1 GCA_903896985.1 uncultured Sandaracinus sp. | reverse complement strand
GGTCGTCCTGAAGGGCGGCACGACCGTGCGTGGACGGGTGCTCAGGCAGGAACCCGGCAGCTTCGTCGTGGTCGAGACCGCTGACGGGTCACGACGTACCTGGGCTTGGGACCGAGTGAGCGAGGTCGTCGTCGCGCCACCTAGCGGAGCGGCGAACCGGGCGGCAGATGTCAAGGGCGAACGCTCGGGCGCAACTGCGCCGGCAAACGAGTACGACGAGAAGACGGCCGGGGACGGAGGAGCTTTCGACCGCGCGGCGGCTGAGTCGAGCATCGACGCAGCGGTCCCAGCGCTTGGCATGAACTGCACCGAGGCGGTTGGCGTGAAGACCTCGGCCACGTTCACCTTCAAGCCCAACGGAAGCGCGCTACTTGTGACATTGGACCCGCCGGCCGCCGGAACGGTTGCCGGTCGCTGCGTCTCCGCACAGCTAAAGTCGGCCGTTCGAGTGCGTCCGTTCAAAGGCGCGATGGTCAAGGTCAAGAGAGCGATATCGATCGCTGTTGTCGATCGCCGCGATCCGTAGAAATCTGCCCCTCGAGGCATCCGCCGAGAAGTGGCCGCAGGCGCCGGCATCTCGTAGGTGATCGCCTCGACCGCAAAAGCAGAAGGCCCAGGGGCTTGCTTCCCTGAGCCTTCGTGTCGCGCGTGGACGCTGACTGGGCGAATGTGACAGAAGGCGGACTGGCGAGGCAAGTTTTCGACGCGCGGCCGGGAAGGTGGGCGCGTGGAGATCGTCGACGTTTTCGTACGAGTTTGCTGCGCGGGTTGCGCGAAGATCTTCTACTTCTGCCGGGACCACTACCACGGCCAGATCTACTGCGGCGACGGCTGCCGTAGCGCCGCGGTGCGCGAGTCGAAAGCGCGCGATCAGCGGAGCCCGGAAGGGCGGCTCGACCACGCGGACCGGACCGCCGCCAGTAGGGCGCGGGCGAAGAGCGTGACGGATACCCGTTCCAATAGCTTGGCCGGCGGCGCCTCCTCGTGCGTGCGCGACGATGCGTCCGCCTCCGCCATGGAGGCGCATGCCGTCGGCGCGCAGAGCACGGACGATGGAACGAATCTCAGTGACGATGCAGCCTCTTGCCTGCGAGACGCGCCTGCTGGTGATGGCGGGGCGGCACGAGTTGATGCGAGCGGTCTTGGGCCCTGCGACGGCGGGGCACCCGCGTGCGGCGGCGACGCTGCTGGAGGGGCTGTCGCTGTGGCACCAGCAGGCCCTCTCTGTTGTTGTGCGTGTGGGCGACGAGGGCACTTCAGCCGCGACGCGGGCGACCGGGGTGCTGGACGACCTGCTGTTCGGGCAAAGGAGCGTTCATTACGACGTCGAGGTCGCGTTCCCCGGCCGCCCTCGGCGAGGTCGAAGAATCCAGGGCTTCGGCGACTTCGCTGACCTGCGCCAGCTCTGCATCGAGGGGGTGACGCCGTGACCATCGAGCTCGACAAGGAGCACGAGATCCGGCGGCTTCACGACGTCGAGAAGTGGAAGCGAGGCACGATCGTCGCCGAGCTGGGCGTGCACGCCGACGTGGTCGACCGCGTGCTCGATCGCGGCGCCGATCGCGCACTCGTCATCGCGCCGAGGCCGAGCCTCATCGATGCCTATGGCGGCTTCATCGACGCGACGCTGAAGGCGCATCCGCGCCTGCGCGCGACTCGTCTGTTCGACATGATCCAGGGGCGCGGCTACGAGGGCGGTATCGCGATCTTGCGCCGCCACGTGGCCGAGGTCCGGCCCGTGCCTCGCGGTGAGGTGTACCTTCGGATCGAGCGCCTGATCGGCGAGCAGGCGCAGGTGGACTGGGCCCACGTGGGCACACTCGCAGTCACCTGCGGGGTGCGCCCGCTCTGGGTCTTCGTGATGGTCCTCGCCTACTCGCGCGCGATGTGGGCCGAGCTCGTCTTTGACCTGACGGTCGAGTCGCTTCGCCGCTCGCTCGTGCGCGCCGCCGCGTACTTCGGTGGCGTCACGCGGCAGTGGCTCTTCGACAACCCGAAGACCGTCGTGCTCGCGCGCCACGGCGACGCCGTCCGCTACCACCCGGGACTCCTCGAGATTGCCGGCGCGCTGCGGGTGCAGCCGCGGCTCTGCAGGCCCAGGCGACCCACCGACAAGGGTGGGGTCGAGCGCGCGAATCGATTCCTTCACGACCGCTTCTTTGCGGCGCGCACGATCACGAGCCTCGACGGCGGCAATCGGCAACTGCTCGACTTCATCCGCGACGTCGCCGACGTGCGCCCTCATCCTCGCTTTCGTGATCGCTCCGTCGCGGAGGTCTTCGCCGAGGAGAAGGAGCGCCTTCTCGCGCTGCCGGCGACGCTGCCGGAAACCGACCTCGTCGCGCCCGCAAACGTCGACACGACGGCTTTCGTCCGCTTCGGCACCAACAGCTACTCGGTACCACCGCGCTACGCGCGCAAGACCGTGACGCTCGTCGCCAGCGACACGGAGGTGCGCCTGCTCGACGGAGCCACGGTCGTGGCCAAGCACGAGCGAAACTGGGGAAAGCACGGGCGCATCGAGGATCCCGAGCACCGGCGCGAGCTGCTCGAGCAGAAGCGCGCGGGCCGAATCCCCAAGGCACGTGACCGCCTGCTCGCGCAGGTCGCCGGCATGGACGCGCTCTACACGCGCTGGGTCGACGTCGGTCGCAACGTCGGACTGATGACCGCACGCACAGCGAAGCTCCTCGAGCTTTACGGCGCCGAGGTGCTCGCCAAGGCAGTAGCCGAGGTGCTCTCACGCGGCCTGCACGACCCTGGCGCGCTCGCGCTTCGATGCGAGCAGGTCCGACGCGCAGCGGGCGCGCCGATGCCCATCGTCGTCGAGCTCGGCGCGCACGTGGCCGACGGCGACGTCACCCCTCACGACCTCGGCATCTATGATCGCCCGAGAGGCAAGCCGTGACGACCGACCTCGCGAAAGACCTCCGCGCCATCGGGCTGTGCGCGTCGACGGAGGCGATCGAGGCCTTGGTCGCCCACGGGACCAAGAGCCGCTGGTCGCCGGCGCAAGTCGTCGAACAGATCGTCTCGCTCGAACGCCGCGAGCGCGACGCCCGTAATCTTGCCTCGCGCACCAAGCGGGCCACACTCGGGGCGATGAAGCCGCTCGATTGCTTCGACTGGAGCTTTCCGCGCGTCATCGACCGGGCTGGCTACGAGCACCTCCTCTTGCTCGGCTTCGTCGCACGCAAGCACAATGCCATCTTTCGTGGACCGAGCGGCGTCGGCAAGAGCACCCTCGCCCAAGTCCTCGGACAGTGCGCGCTCGAGAACGGCAAATCGGTCTGCTTCACGACCCTGAATTCCGCGCTCGCAGACCTCCTCAAGCAGGAGTCGCTTCCCGCGGTCGAGCGCCGCTTGAAGCGGTACACGACGCCGGACGTGCTCATTCTCGATGAACTCGGGTATCTACCCTGCGACGCCCGGTCTGGAGACCTTCTCTACAGCATCATCAGTCGCCGACACGAGCGCGCCAGCACCGTCATCACCACCAATCTGCCCTACAAGGAGTGGGGTACCATCTTCCCAGGAGCCGCCTGCGTGGGCGCGCTCGTCGACCGCTTCACCCAGCACTGCCACACCTTCAATATCGAAGGCGAGTCCTGGCGACAGCGCAAGGAACCGGACCCGACACGGCCCGCGGCCAACGCATCAACCACGAAGAAGCCTCGGGTCAAGTAGGCGAACATGAACGTCCGGCCGCGCCGCGGCCGGACGCGCAGTCGACGGGGTCTGCGCGCAACGATCGAATTTCTACGGATTTGCGCGATCGTTAACATGCGCGGGCTCGACGCCACGCGCGGCCAGCTGCTCGCGCAGCAGGACGACGACCAGGGGCACCTCGGCGTGTACCTGCTCGGCGCCTACGTCATCGACGACACGGATCTCTGGGGCGACGGCGAGATCTACTGGTGGTCGATCCCCGTGCTCGTCGACAAGGCCGGCAAGGCGAGCTGCTCGCCGCTCTCGGGACTGCCGACGGGCATGCCGCCGCACAAGGTCGGATCCCTCGAGTGGATGACGAACCTCTCGCTGTCCGACCCGCCGCTGATCGCGGTGCTCCCGCCCGACGAGGATCTCGCGGCGTGCGTGCTGGCGCGGGAGCTCACGTTGAGTCTGCGGCAGCAGGTGACGGTGGACAATCGAGCCAGTGCAATCATCCCCATCGATGCCGTGGCCGCGGCAACGCCCGACGGCTACACGCTGCTGGTCTCCGGTGGCGCGCTGTGGATCGGGCCGGTCTTGCAGAATAGTCCAGGCCGCGATGTGTTCAGGAATTTCGTGCCCATCACGCTCGCGACCAGCGCGCCGAATATTCTCGCCGTGCATCCCTCGCTGCCGGTCGATTCGGTCGCGGAGTTGATCGCGTACGCAAGAGCGCATCCGGGTCAAATCGTCTATCCCGCGGGCGTCACGGGCTCGTCGTCGCATATTGCGGGCGAGCTCTTCAATCTCATGGCGGGCGTGGGCATCGTGCGCGCCGGCTACGCGAGTACGGGGCGGGTCGTCGACGAGTTGATCAGCGGCACAGTGCAGCTGATGTTCGGCCTCTCGAGCGTGATCGCTCCCTATTTGGGCACGGGTAAAGTGAGAGCGCTCGCCGTCACCAGCGCGCAGCCATCGGCAGTGGCGCCCGGTCTGCCTACGGTCGCCGCAGCGGGCCTGCCGGGTTACGAATCGGAGACGATGATCGGCCTGTTCGCTCCTGCGGGAACGCCCAGCCCCATCGTCGAGACGCTGAACCGCGAATGCGTGCGCATCCTGCGCAGACCGGAGATCAGAGACGAGATACGCAGCGCCGGCATGGACAGCGTCGGCAACACATCCGCGGAGTTTGCCGATTGTCTGAGATCAGAACTCGCGCGGCTGGAAAAGCTGCGCGATCGTATCAAAGCATAGGGGTATAGGAAATGGGAAAACTGGACGGAAAGGTTGCGATTCTCACTGGCGCGGGATCCGGCATTGCCAGGGCCAGCGCGCTATTGTTTGCGCGCGAAGGCGCAAAGGTTGCGATCGCAGAGATCAATGCCGAAGCGGGCCGTGCCGCCGAGAGCGAGATCCGCAAGGCGGGCGGCGATGCACTGTTCATTGAAACCGATGTCACGCAGGAGGCCAGCGTCAAAGCGGCGATCGCTGCGACGGTAGCAAAATTCGGCCGGCTCGACGTACTGATGAATTGCGCGGGCGGCACGCTCTCTGAGGACGTGCCGGTACACGAAATGGACCTCGCGGTGTGGCAGCGCACGATCGCGCTCAATCTGCTGCACCCATTCCTGGTTTGCCGCTATGGCATTCCGCACCTGATCAAGGCGGGCGGAGGAACGATCGTCAACGTCGTCTCTCACGTCGGGCTCATGGGCTCGGCAAGGCCGGCGTATGCGGCCGCCAAGGGCGGCATCATGTCATTCACCAAGACCTTGGCCGCGCAATACGTGGATTACGGCATCCGCGCCAATGCGGTTGCGCCGGGCTCCGTGCCCAGGGCCAGGAAGGGCAAAGACCGCGAGGGCATGCTGTCCGCCAAGCCGGGGTTGGCATCGCGTATGCGCATCGTTGCGCAAAAACTGTATCCGTTTTCCATCGGCAAACCCGAGGACATCG
>CAIUAC010001074.1 GCA_903896985.1 uncultured Sandaracinus sp. | reverse complement strand
CTGCCGATTGTCGCCCTCACTCCACCGCTCACGGCGTTCCTCTTCGTCGCCGCCTCGAGCAATGCGGTCAACGCGTGGCTCGGCGGCATGAAGCTCAATGGTCAGATCGCGGCGATGGAGGCGCTGGGAATCCGCCGCAAGGACTACCTATGGGGCCCCGCCTGGGCCGCGCTCGTGTGGGCGTTTCTCGCCGTCGCGTTCACGTTCGCGGTGGGCTTCCTGATAGGCAGTCTGATCCTCTGCGCCGCCGACGACGTGCCCAACGCGTTCGCCGTGATGACGGGCGACATCTTCGATCCACCGCCGGAGCGCGCGGCCTACCGTATCCGCGCGGTGATGCTGGTGCTCATCTACGCGGCAGGCTGCGCGTCGGACGCCATCGCCCGTGCCGACGAGCCCAAGGACGGGTCCGACGCGGTCACTCGCTCGATGACCAAGAGCGTCGTCTATTGCACCTTGATGGTGGTCGCGTGGGAGCTGATCTCCCTCGTCGCCCTCCGGGTGTTCGGCGCCGTATGAACCCGCAATCGCTCTGGCGCGCCCTGGGCGTGCCCGCCGGGCTTGCCGCGGGGCTCATCGCCGTCTCGCTCGTCGGCGCCGCGGAGCCGACCAGGGACTTCTCTGTGGTGTTCCCTGACGAGGCGCGGGTCGTGCCGGATGGTCGCTCCAGCGTGTTGCGCGGACTGGCGCTCGATGGTTCGGATCTGGAGCGCGTGACCGCTGACCTCGCCGGCGCGCCCGTGCCCTTGGTCTGGTCGGAGCAGCGCTTCGACGCGCTCCTGCCGCCCCTCCCCCCCGGCGCCTATCCGCTGCGAATGGGCATCGTGCATCAGGGTGGAGTGCGGCGGGAGTTCACGGTCCCCGTGATCGTCGGGCCGTTTGCGACGCGCGGAGAGTGGATAGATAGCGCCATCTCCGTGCAACTGGCGCTTACCGCTCTCGACTCCCATGGCGCTCAGCCGGGAGATCTCGCGTCCGCGCTCTCGCGCAAGATCGTCGCGATGGCGCCGGGTAGTCAGCTCGGCCCCATCGTGCGCTGTCCCATCACCATTCGGACGCCCAGCGCCGGCTCATCGTTCGTGCTCGGAGGCGACGCGGTGTTCGAGCGCGGCGCGGTGGCGTTCACCATCCCGCTGACGTTTCGCCGGCCCACGCGTCAGACCCTCGCCATCGGGAGGGCAGGGCCCATCAGCGCCGTTCCCGATGAGCGCGCGCTGCAAATAGGTCGCGACCAGGGAGGGACGATGGGTGGCGGCGTAGGCGCTGCTTTAGGCTTCTGGGCCTTTGGGCCCGTTGGCGCCTTGCTCGGAGCGGCCCTAGGGCAGATGGGCGGGCAGGCGTATGGCGAAGGGGAGGCGCGCTCTCAGGCGCGCACTCAGCTCGAGCACCTCGTCGACGGCTTTCTCCCGCGAGTGTCGGAGGCGATGGCGCTGCCCGAGCAGCTCTCGCTCGACCCGCAGCTCCCCAATACGACTCTGCATCTTCGGTTTCACGCGCCGCCGCGCTTCGTGGACGGAGCAGGGCTCGTCGTGCGGATT
>CAIUAC010001073.1 GCA_903896985.1 uncultured Sandaracinus sp. | reverse complement strand
CGGCGTTGAGCTCGCCCATCGACACGCGGCTCGCGAGCAGCACATCGAGCTCGATGTCGTCGGTGTCCCCTGCGCCCATGCTCGGCAGGTAGGTGATGATCTCGGCGAGCGGCTTCGCGCGCGCCTTCAGCTCCTCGAGCGCGCTGTCGATCGAGGCGAGCGAGAAGCGCACCTTGAGCCGATAGATCGCGATGCCCTGCTCGATGCTCGTGCGCAGCCGGTGCTCTTCGTACTCGGTGAGGACGGCGAGCACGCCGGGGTCGATCTCGTACTCGTCGAGGCTCGGCTTGGCCGGCACGCTCGGGGCGCCGAGCCGCTCGAGGCTCTCGGCGTAGCGCAGCAGGTCGACGTCGGCGCGCTCGGTCGGGTTCTTCGCCTCACCCAGCAGTCGCTGGAAGTTCTCGACGCCCTCGAAGAGCACGTCGAGGACCTCCTGCGTGAGCGAGACGCGCCCGAGCCGCAGATCGTCGAGCAGGTTCTCGAGCGCGTGCGCGAGCGCCGAGAGCTGGGCGTAGCCGAACATCCCCGCGAGGCCCTTGAGCGTGTGGACGCCGCGGAAGACCTCGTTGACGAGATCGGGATCGGTCGCGCCTTCCTTCTGGCCGTGGTCGAGCAGCAGGAGATCGCGCGAGAGCGACTCGATGATCTCCTGCGCTTCGGACAGGAATTCGTCCCGGACGCTGTCGGCCTTGTCGCCCTCGGTCGCCATACGCCTAGCTCCCCGCGATCGAGGCGCGGAGCTTGCGCACGGCCTCTCGCAGCTCGTCCGGCTGGAACGGCTTGCTCAGGTAGGCGTTGGCCCCGAGCGACATCGCGCGCTCGCGATCACGGACGGAAGCCTCGGTGCTGATGATCAGCAGGGGCGTCGTGCGATACGCCTCGCTCCGCCTCATGAAGGCGATCACCTCGAGCCCGTTGATGTCCGGCATGTTGATGTCGGTGATCACGAGCTCGTACTTGTCGCGCGGCAGCAGCCGGAGCGCCTCGAAGCCGCTCGGCGCCTCGCTGAGCACGATGTCGCCGACCTCTTCGAGCGCAGCGCGCACGAACGCGCGCATCGCACTGCTGTCTTCCACGAGGAGAATCCGCACGGCTGCTGCGGAGTGTAGCCCAAGTTACGGCCGCTCGGCCGCCTTCCGCGCGGCCGTCAGCGGGCGTATCTGCGCTCGTCGAGCGGGCGCGTGTCGCACGTCGGGCAGGCGCAGAGCTCGCGGAGGTAGCGGAACGAGTAGAGCCCCGTGCTGTGACCATCGGCCCACACGAGGCGGACGGCGTAGTTGCCGACCTCTTCGACCTCGGAGAGCTCGAGGTCGCCGCCCGGCACGAAGCGGATCGGCCCCTGGTGCCCTTGGCAGTTCGCGCACGGGCAGAAGCCGCGCAGGGTCTCGTGCGGCAGCGTCCCGACGTGCCCGTCGGCCCAATCGATCTGCATCACCTTGGCGCCTCGCGGCGCTCGAATCTCGCGCGCGGTGGTGCGGGCGGTGCTGTCTTCGCTCATGGCGGCGGACTCTGGGGTACGGAGCCACCGGCGTAAAGGTCTGCGGCGCGCGCGCCGCCTGCGTGAGCGACGGCGCTCAGCTGCGCACGAGGTGCGAGGCCACCAGCCCGTGCGCGACGCGCCGCACCTCGTCGCGCGCGGCGGCTGGCCACTCGGTGTGCGCCAGCTCCGTCCAGCCGTCGGTGCCTAGCGCGCTGAGCAGCCGCCGCGTCGCGCCGCTCAGCTTGAGCGGAGCGCCCCCGCACGCGCGGCACACCACCGACGACGCGCGCGG
>CAIUAC010001072.1 GCA_903896985.1 uncultured Sandaracinus sp. | reverse complement strand
GGGCGCTGCCGCTGCGGGCGCAGCGGTAGCCGGTGCCGCTGCGGGCGCCGCTGCGGGCGTCGCTGCATCGGGTGCCGGTGCGGTCGTCGCGGCGGTCTCGACGATGAACTCGACGCGGCGGTTGCGAGCTTGCGAGCGCGCGCCGCGTCCGGTGTCGAGCGGACGGTCGGGGCCGAAGCCCTGCGCGGACATGCGGGTCGCCGCGATGGTCTTCGTCACCAGGTAGTCGAGGCACGCCTGCGCGCGGCCCTGCGAGAGCGTGACGTTGGCGTCATGGTCCCCGCGGTTGTCGGTGTGACCCTCGATGCGAACGTGCGCGTACGCTGGGTTGTGCGCGAGGACGGCCGCGATGACGTCGAGGATGAGGAACGACTGCCGCCCCTCGATCGTCGCGCTGCCCGTCGCGAAGTTCACCTGCTGGAGCAGCGTGATCGTGTTGCCCTCGACGCGCACGAGCGCGCGTCCGTCCGGACAGCCGTCTTCGTCATCGACCCCGTTGAGCGTCTCGGGCTGGCTCGGGCAGCGGTCCGCCGGGTCCGCGATACCGTCTCCGTCGGAGTCCACGGCCACGTCCGGGCAGCCGTCGGTGTCCTCGAAGCCGTTGAAGTTCTCCGCCTGATCCGGGCAAGCGTCGCCGTCGTCGGGGAGGCCGTCGTTGTCGAAGTCGGTCTCGGGGCAGCCGTCCTCGTCGCCGTAGCCGTCGGTGTCCTCGGCGACGTCCGGGCAGCGGTCCGTCTCGTCCGGCACGCCGTCACGGTCCTTGTCGTTCTCCGGGCAGCCGTCCTCGTCGCGGTCGTCGTCCATGTCCTCGGCGACCATCGGGCAGGAGTCGTAGCCGTCCTGGATGCCGTCGCGATCGTTGTCGTGGTCGGGGCAGCCGTCGGTGTCCTCGAACTGGTCGACGTCCTCGGCCTCGGTCGGGCAGCGGTCGGTCTCGTCCGGGAAGTTGTCGCCGTCGTTGTCCGCGTCCGGGCAGCCGTCCGTGTCGTCGTAGCCGTCCGGGTCCTCGGCGACGTTCACGCACGCGTCGTCGGTGTCGATGACGCCATCGCCGTCCGAGTCCGCGCGGTTCGGCGCCCACATCGCGCCCGCCATCACGCGGAACGCAGGCACGCCGACGCCCTGGATCAGGCCGGGGCCGCCCGCGACCGTGAACATGAAGTCGCCGGTCGTCATCCGCGCGCCGACGTTGCCCTCGAGGGCGTTCTCATCGACCTGCGCCGTGAAGGACGACGCGCCGGTGACCTCGCCGAGCACGCTGATCAGCGGCGTGAGATCGTAGGCGAGCGCGAGGCCGTAGGTGATGCGCGGCCCGCCCTGCGTCGAGAGAAAGAGCGTCTTCTCGCGCCAGTAGCCGCCGACGTTCGCCGCGAGATGGAAGCCGTTCTTCGCGAACTCGCCGATCGCGTGTCCGCCGAACAACGGCCCTTGGTTGCCGATGAACGAGTCGGTCGCCGTGAAGCTCGCCAGCGGCACGGTGCCGTACGCGCTCAAGCTGACCGCCAGCCCGTCCGCCGCGCCGAAGAGGTGCAGCTTCGCGCTCACCCGCAGGTCACCGAGACCCGCCGAGGAGCCGCCCTGCGTCACGATGTCCGGCGGGAAGCTCGTGATCTGGAACGGGTCGCCGCTCGAGATGCTGAACGGCAGCACGAGCCCTATCTGCAGTCGATCGAAGAGCGTGAGCGCGCCCGTCAGGTTCGCCGTCGCGATGTACTGCGCGAGCACCGCGCGCGTGCCGACCTCCTGACAATTCGTCGGATCCGTCGGCGCGCAGGTCGCCGTGTGCAGCACGAACGGCTGGTGCGCGTAGTCAAGCCAGAGGCCGACCGCGGGCGTCATACGCCCCGCTGTCTGCGCTCCCTCGACCATCAGGTAGTTTCCGCGGCCCGGCGCCGGCACGAAATTCTGCGCGGAAACGGGATCGCGCGGCGCGGTCTGCGCCGAAGCCACGAGCGGCGCGGTGCAGAGCGCAAAGGCGACCACGAGCGTGGCGGGGAGTGTGGCGACTACGAGGTGAGTGAAACGCATGGGTTCTCCGGGCATGGGCGCGCGCCTAGCGCTGCCCCATGAGCGGGGCGCGTGCCCCCTAGACAATCGCCGGGAGTATCCCCTGAGCGATGCGAGTGCTGCAACGGGCAATCGCCCCAAAGTGGAACTTCTCGCCGCGCGCCTGCTGCGGAGGAGCGTCTCACGGGCTCCCGCGAAGCCGCACAGCTTCAGAAGTTCATGTCGAACGCACAGTTGAAGTCGATCTGGGTCGACACGGCGGTGCCCTGACGATCGAGCGGCGGGCTGAACGCCATCTGCGGGTCGCGGAACATACGCTGGCAAGCTGTGCCGAACGCCGGGCGCGACGACGACACGATGCGCACGCTCGTCGCGCGACCATCGGGGCCCAGCATCACGCGCACCGTCGCCTCGCCTTCGATGCCCTGATCACGCTCCTCCGCGGGGAAATAGCGCTCGAGGATCGAGTCGGCGTTCCGCGGCGGACGCGGTCCACGCGAGAGGTTCGCCGCCGAGACTACGCGTGCTCCTGGGTTGGTTCCGGTGCCGCCCGGGACTCCGTTCGGTGAGCCCTCTACGCGGCGACCCGTCGGCACTCCGGGCGGGCCGATCGGGCCCTCGCGCGAGACGCCGCTCGACTCCTGCATCGTGAAGGTCGAGGGCGCGTCGTTCGTCAGCGTGACGTTGTCGAAGGCGACGGGCGTCTCTTCGAGCGGCGGGGGCGGCGGCTCGTCCGGGGGCGGGGGAGGGCGTCGCTCGCGCGGGGCCGCAGCGGGGGGCGGCGGAGGCGGCGGCGGCGGAGTCTCGGGTTCCGGCGGGGGAGGCGGCGGCAGCGGAGGCGGCGGAGGCGTCTCGACCACGAACGCGATCTCCGCGCGCGTCGCGGCCTCGCTCGGGATGAGCGACAGGAAGCCGAGGCTCAGAAACACGAGCCCATGCACGCCCACGCTCAGAAAGAGGAGGGCGGCGAGGATCAGCGGGCTCTTGTCTTCGCGTGGTGGCATCGGCAGCTTCGGGCAGGACTGCGATCAGTTCTGCATGTCCTCGGGGCGCACGTTGATGGCGAACTTCGTCACGCCCTCCTCGCGGAGCACCGTAATGACCCGCACCACGCGCTGATATTGGATGCGTCCGTCGCCGGCGATGACCGCACGCAGATCGTGGTCGCGCTGGTAGGCGGTGCGGATCCCGCGGCGCATCTCCTGCTCGCTCACGGGGCGCGCGTCGACGTAGAGCTTCCCCTGTTGGTCGATGGTGATCGCGAGGGGGGGCGTATCACTCGCCGCGCCCACCGAGGACTGCGGCAGATCGACCGGGATCGTCTTGGCCGCGAGGTAGTTCGCCGTGACCATCAAGATGATCAGCAGCACGAGCACGATGTCGACGAGCGGCGTGACGTTGATCGCCGTGATCATCTCCTCGTCGCCGCCACCTGCGCCGCCGGCCACGGCTCAGGCCTCCCCGTCGGCGCCCGCGCGCTTCGACTTCAGGTAGGCGAGCACGTCGTGCCCGAGCGCCTCGCCGCGCGCGAGGCGGCTCTTGATCACGCGCTGGAAGATGTTGAAGGCGGCGACGGCGGGCAGCGCGACCATGATGCCGATCGCGGTGGCGACGAGCGCCTCGCCGATCTCAGCCATCAGGTTCGGGGACACCTGCCCGCCCGCGGCGTTGAGCGCGGCGAACGAGCGGATGATGCCGATGACCGTGCCGAGCAGCCCGAGGAAGGGCGCGTTGTTGCCGACGGTGCCGAGGAAGACGAGGTTCCGCTCCATCGCGAGGCGCGCGAGGTCCTGCTCGCCCTGGATGCGCTCCTCGGCGGACTCCGCGCCGTCTTCCGGAGCGGCGAGCCCCGCGTCGGCGATGCGCGCCTCGAACGACTTCGAGCCAGCGAGCAGCTTACGCGCGCCCGCGACGTCGCCCTTGCCGAGGAGCGCGAGCAGCTCCCGCTTGACGCGGACCAGGTCGTCCCCGGTCACGACGAAGTAGTAGACGCGCTCGAGCACGATCGCGAGGGCCACGATGGAGAGCAGGACCAAGAGCCACATGACCCAAGTCGCCCCGAGCATCGCGAAAGCTGTCAGCCGTTCCTGAATGTCCATTCAAAAATCTCCGCGCACCGGGTCGTTCGTGCGCCCGTGCGGCGCGGCTAATGGACGGTGCGAGCGGCGCAACGTTACGTCGCGCTTTCCCGTGCGGCAAGGTTGGGCGTGCTCCCTTCACACTTCTTCTGCGGAGGGCTCCTCGGCGTCGGGCTTCGTCGCAGCGAGAGACTCGCTCTCGCTGACCGCGTCCTTCGTCACCTCGCGCAGCACCACGGTCGCGTAGGCGCCCTTCGGCAGGGTGAAGCGCAGGAGCACGACGCCCGGGGATTCAGTCTCCACCGTGACGTCGAGCGGTCGCACGCGGAGCGGCCGGCGCGTCCCTTCGCCATCGCGGACGAAGCTCGCCAGGTGCTGCGCGGTGAGGCCGGCGGCTGCGAGCGCCTGCTCCTCTCGCGACCGCGCCTCCCGCTCCGGCCAGCGCATCTTCGCTCCGAACATCGGTCCCGTCGGGCTCACCTCGAAGGACGCGACCCGCGCGCTCGCGTCGGCGAGGTCTTCGGTCGTGAACAGCCCGCCGGAGTCCTCCTTGCGCAGGAGGTCGCCGTCGACCGCGCGGGCGAAGAGGCCGTCCGAGAGCCGCGCCGCGAGCACATCGTTGAAGAGCTCCGACTGCAGCGAGCTGACGAGCAGCTTGCGCCGGAAGTGGTCGCGGGACGGACGCTCGCCGTCGACGATCCAGCGGCGCGCCTCGGCGACGTTCTGTGCGTCCCGGCCGAAGCGCTGCTCGCCGTAGTAATTGGGGATGCCCTCGGCGGCGAGGCGGGCGAGCACGGCGGCGACCTCCGGCTCGCGCCCGACAGGGACCTCGCGCAGGCGAAGCTCGAACGCGTTGCCGCGCAGGTGCCCGGTGCGGAGCTTGTTGATGTGCCGCGTGACCTCGAGGACGCGGATCCCTTCCAGCGAGTCGCCGAGCGCGCGCGCCGCGGTGTCGTCCTTGACCGTGAAGCTCGCCCACTGCCGCGTCACGGCGCGGCGGTCTTTGAGCCCCGCGTAGCCGGCGTTCCGCGGATCGGCGCCGAGCGCGCGCGCCAAGCGGCGCATCGCCTCGGGGGTCGTCAGATCGCGCTTCTCGAAGTGGATATAGAGGTGCTCGCCTTCACCCGAAAGCTCGTACGCAGGCTGCTCATCCACGCGGAAATCATCGAGCGCGACGCGTAGGCGCCCGGGTACGCCCGGCACGTCCGCGGTCAGGTAAGGGAGAGACATCGAGGGTGGGGGACGCTTTCTAAGTAGATTATTGGGAGCGGGTCCGGTACAGGGTAGTTGGGCTTAGCGCGTGGGGAACGCAAGGAAGGAACGCGTCTACTCGGAGGCGACCCGTCTCCTCGAGGCGGGGGTCGCAGGACGGGTCTTTCCCGGAGCGGTCGCTTGCCTCGGCTGGCGCGACTCCGGGGGAAT
>CAIUAC010001071.1 GCA_903896985.1 uncultured Sandaracinus sp. | reverse complement strand
GGGCGGGCGCGCCGGGCGGGCGCTCGGTCGACGGCTGGGCGCGCTGCTGACCTCGGTCGGCGGCACGCGCACGTCGCCGCGGTCTTGGGCTCCGCGGGCGGGGATGAAGGGCGCGTCGCCGAAGGCGTCGAAGTCGGCGACCGGCGCGCGGGCGGCGCGCTCGAGGCGCTCGATGCGCGGGGCCGGGCGACGCTCCTCGCGCGCTTGCTGCGCCGGGCTGCGCGGGATGGCGACCTCGCGGCGGGGGCCGTCGAGCGCCCCGGTGGCCCAGTCGGGCACGCTCTCGCCGCGGCCGAGGCGGTCGACGGAAAAGAGCAGCGCAGCCTCCGGGAAGAAGTCGCGGCGCATCACCGAGACGTGGCGTCCCGTGCGCAGCCGGCGCTGCGCGAGCATCACGAGGCGCATCCGATCGCGCATCCGGCGCGGGATCGCGAGCCGCTCGGACGGGGTCGCGATGAAGTCGTCGTAGGCGCTGACGAGGTCGTCCTCGCCCTCCATCGCCTCCTCTGTCGGCTCGAGCAAGAGCGCCGCGAGGAGCACCGCGTCCGTCGGCACGCCGACGTCGTGCGTGCGCACGTCGATGGCGCGCAGGCGGCCGAAGAGCGCCTCCGTCCCGGCGCCCTGATCGTCGAGGTAGGCGGCGAGCTCTGGCAGCACGACGTGCAGCACGCCGGTGTCCCAGGCGAGCCAGATCGAGCGGTGCGCCGCGCCGCCGCGGAGCAGGCGCAGGATCTCCTCGAGGACGCGCGGGGGCGCGCTCTTCTCGAGCTCCTGCCGGTTGTCGATGATGGCGTCGTAGACCTCCGGCGAGAGGCCGAGGTCGCAGCGCGCGCTGAACTTGATGGCGCGCAGCATGCGGATCGGGTCCTCGCGGAAGCGGACGTCGGGCTCGCCGATCGTGCGCACGACGCGCCGCTCGAGGTCGGTCATGCCGCCGACGTAGTCGATGACCTCTTCGCGCTCGATGTCGTAGAAGAGCCCGTTGATCGTGAAGTCGCGGCGGATCGCGTCCTCGTGCGGCTCGCCGAAGACGTTGTCGTGCCGGATCAGCAGATCGGCGTCGTCGTCGCGCTTCTTGCGGCGCGGGACGAGCGCCGTGCCGTCGAGCGGGTTCTCGCCTTCGCCCTCGCTCGAGCCCTCGGCGCCCTCTTCGCCGGCGTCGAACGCGGCGAATTCCTCCTGCGCCTCGCCCTCGGCGAGATCGAGCGCCTCGGTCGGGTCCTTGCGGAAGGTGGCGGTCTCGATGACCTTGCCGCCGCCGTAGAGGATGTGCGCGAGCCGGAAACGCCGCCCGATGATGCGGCAATTCCTGAACAAATTCCGCACCTCGTTGGGGCGGGCGCTGGTCGCGATGTCGAAGTCCTTCGGGCGCCGGTCGAGCAGCAGGTCGCGGACGCCGCCGCCGACGAGGTACGCCGTATAGCCGGCGCGCGTCAGGCGTCGGAGGACCTTCACCGCGTCGGGGTCGATGCGGTCGATGTCGATGGGATGCGCGTGAATCGCGGGGCGCGGGGCGCCGGCGCGCTGGGGGCGCACGGACTCCGGGCTACGGGGATTGGTGCGTGCGTGCGTGGCGGGGGTGGGCCGCTCGGCGCGTGGCGGGCGTTCGTCCGCAGGGTGCGGCTGCGTCGCCTCGTCCAGATCAGGAATGACAGACTCCATGGAAGAAATGCCGCGCGCCGGGGGCGGCGGGGCAGGGCGACGTGTAGCAACCTGGGAACGCGGGGGCAACCTGGGACGGGGCTCCGGGGGGCGCTGGCCCCCGGCGTGGCCCTGTGCGCGGGAGGTCTCCGTCGCGGTCAGGTGGGCGCGTCGGCGAAGCGTCGGCCCTCGACCGCGAAGAGCGCCGCGGCGGCCACCTCGAGCGGCGCGTGGAAGAACGCCGACCAGAGATACGCCTCGCGCGCGCTCCTTACGCTGACGAACGCGAACGCGAGCAGGCCGACGGCGACGAGGGCCGAGGCGCCGAGGACGAACGGGCCGAGGTCGCGGCGGAGCGCGCGCACAGACTGCCGAAACGAGCGCGGCGTCGCGGAGCGTCGCGCGTCCTCCGGGACGAGCCGGAGCCAGACCGCGTAGTGAACTGCCTGCGCGAAGGCGAAGAGCACCACGAGGCGCGTCGCCGCGGCTGGGCCGACGTCGGGCGCGAGGAGCCAGCGGGCGTAGGCGAAGTCGACGTCTCCGAACGGCGCCGTGATCGACGCGGCGGACGCGAGCCAGCCATCGAAGGCGCCGAGCCCGAGCGCGAGGGCGACGGCCACCGCGAGCGCGAGCGGCAGCAGCGTCGCGCGCGAGCCTGGGCGGCGCATCGCGACGTAGAGCGCCACGCCGATCGCGTTGTGCGCGTGCAGAAAGAGCGCGTCGCTCGTGCGTCGACCGAGCAGCACGCAGCCGCCAGCGAGCGCCGCCCCGACGGCAGCCACGGCGAGGCGCCGCCCCCAGGCTCCGCGCGCGACGAGCGCCGCCGTGACCGCCGCGAGGCAGGCGCCGAGCGCGCCGAAGCCGAGCCCCGCCGCGACGACGAGCCCCGCCGCCGGGAGGAGCGCGGCGCGGCGATGGAGGCCCGGGCGCGCGACGAGGTAGCGCAGATCGGAGAGCACGTGCGGCACGCCCCAGAGGAGCGGCGCGAGCGCCACCATCCACAGCGGCACCAGCAGCGCCGCGCAGAGCCCGGCGACGACCAGCACGGAGGCGAGCACGGCGGCGCGCTCCGAGCGGCCGACCGCGATGCGCGGCGCGAGGCGCGCGACGCGGCGCAGCAGGGCTCCGCGGGCGGAGTCGAGCGGGGCGACGAGCAGCTCAGCGAGGTCGGTCATCCAGCGGCGAACGGACGCGGCACGTAGGGTCTCCCGCCGTTCGAAGGCACTGGGATCGGGCCAGGCGCCGGAGCGTTACGCTTGTCGGCTCGCGCTGGGCGCCAGGCGTTGCGCGTACCGAGCCGCGCGCTTCCGTGACCGCGGCGATCCCGTCGACTACGCTCGGCCGCTGTGCAGACCCTCCCCGAGCTCGACCTCGCTGCGTGTGCTGGCCAAGTGCTCGTCGTCGGCTTCCCGAGTGAAGGGCCACCCGCGGATCTGCGCGCGCTCGCGAGAGACGGCGCGCTCGGCGGCTACATCCTCTTCAAGCGCAACGTCGGCACGATGAGCGAGGTCGCCGCGCTCTGCGCGGAGCTCGTCGCGGAGGCGCCCGCGCACCTGCCCTTGCTCATCGCCGTCGACCAAGAGGGCGGTCGCGTCGCGCGCCTGAAGGCGCCGGTGTTGCCCTTGCCGCCGATGTCCGAGCTCGCCGCCCTCGGGGACGCCGCGCTCGTGCGCCGGGCAGCCGCGGCGCTCGGTCGGCAGCTCCGCGCGCTCGGCTTCACGATGGACTTCGCGCCCGTCCTCGACATCGACACCAACCCCGCGAATCC
>CAIUAC010001070.1 GCA_903896985.1 uncultured Sandaracinus sp. | reverse complement strand
GAGCGTCGCGCGGAGCGCTGCCGTGCGGACGCGCCCGACCTCGGCCGCGGCGCCTGGGTCGAGCGTGCCCGCCTCGGCGCGCTTCGAGAGGAACTCGCTGTTGAGCACGATGATGCCGAGCGGGTTGTTGATCTCGTGCGCGACGCTCGCCGAGATCTCGCCGAGGTACGCGAGCTTCTGAGAGCCCTCGAGCCGCTTCGTGCTCTCTTGCAGGCGCGTGATCAGCTCTTGAAACCACTCGGCGAGGTTGGAGGTCTCGAGCGTGCCGTAGAGCGCGCTGCCCGCGCCGATGTGCGGATCGAGGTCGACGGCGCGCGTGAACGCCGTCGCGAGCGCCTCGACCGGACGGCTCACGTGGAGCGCGATCGCGAAGGCGCCGAGCATCCCAGCGACGCCGATCCAGAGGATGTACGCCGTGATGCTCTGCACGAGCACCTGCACGGGCCGGAGGCTCACTCCGACTCGCACG
The DNA here is from genome assembly GCA_903896985.1 of uncultured Sandaracinus sp. Lineage (GTDB taxonomy): Bacteria > Myxococcota_A > Polyangia > Polyangiales > JADJQN01 > CAIUAC01. The sequence continues at coordinate 5,811 of CAIUAC010001070.1, read as the reverse complement.
CGCACGCCGGCCTCGACGGTCTCGTAGTCGTAGATGAGCTCGTCGGGGGTCTCGACGAGCTGCGCCGTCATGTCCTCGCCGATCCGCTCGGCGTGCTGAAGGCGGAGCAGCCCCGCGGGGACGCCGCGCGGGAACGTGCTCGCGAGGACCTGTTCGTCCTCGCCGATGACCACCGCGTACCGGACGTCCGACGGGGGCGCGGTCAGGTTCCGGAGGTGCCGGGTGATCGCGGGGATGTCCTCGTGGTGGACGAACGGCGCGCACTCGAGCGCGGTCCGCCGGGCGACCTGGGCGCCGCGCTCGCGGAAGACTCCCCGCGCCGACTGGGAGAGCAAGCTCCCGAGCAGCACGGACACCAGCAAGGTCCACATCACGAGCAGGCCCAGGAAATAGAGGCCGATGCGGGTACGTAGCTTCGGTGCGGCTCGCTTCATCGACTCGCGCCCGTGCGCTGGCTTGGTGGAGCGCTCGTCCGCATATGCTGCTTCTCGTGAGTTTCGCGGCGCGCAGCGCGCCCGGCATCGGTTCCGGCTTCGGGGCGTGAACGTGGTCCTCGGAGCAGTCGTCACGTAGTCGCCAACGGGCGCCGCCGCTTGCGACTGCGCAACTAGTAGGCCCCCTAGCGTCGTGACTAGCGCTGCCGCTGGAGCGCCGCGACCGCGGCGCCCACGGCGACCCCGACGACGGTCCCGATGGTCGCGCCGATCAGCGAGCCCGCGAAGCTGGCGAGGTACCAGCCGAGGCCGAGACCGAGGACGATCGAGGGGCCGCCCCACGCCATGAGGTGACGCGCGATGTGCATCTCGACCCTGTCGAGCTCGCTGACCTCTGCCGCGGCCGCCTCGCTCGCGACGGCGGCGTCCTTCGCGCGCGTGGCCGCGCCGGCGGTCGACGACTCGCCGCGGCCGGCTGAGACGCCCGGAAGGTGAGCGGACGTCGCCATGACGACGTCACGAGTGCGGGGGTCGCTGCTCAGCCTGCGCTGCACGGCGCCCTCGAGCGCGTTGGCCTGCTCGTCGGCCTTGAGCCACTGCGTCATCACACCGAACAGCGCGATGGCGAAGGCGATGGCGGCGGCCGAGGCGAGGATGAGGAAACTGACATCAGACATGGGACACCTCCGTGGGCTCTTCGCCGGTGCTCACGCACGTCGGGAAGGGAGCGGCTTCGGGTTCGTGAGCGGCCAGCTCGAACTCGACCGGCGAGTTCGCTGAGAAGACGGGGAGCAGGCGTGAGCCGAGCAGGAGGACGAGGCCGCTCGCCCCGAAGCAACAGATGGAGACGTTCCACTCCATGAGGCTCGGGACGTAGGCGCTCGAGGCGCTCACGAGCTGCGGGACGACGAAGTTGAGGCGGAAGGCGAACACGCCGACGAGCACGTAGAGCGCCGCGACCGACGCGACGGCGAGGCTCGGCGTCTTCGGGCCCGCGAGCAGCCAGAGCGCCAACAAGGTGCCGACGCCGAGCTGAAGCACCCAGAAGACCCACGCGAACGGGCCGGTCGTCACGGTCTCGAGCAGCGCGATGTGCGACGGGATGCCGCCGGTCAACGTGATGATCGCCTCCACCGGCATGACGACGACCTCGACCGACAGCAGCAGACCGATGAAGCGCGCCAGCAGCAGCAGCGTCTCCTTGAACGCCGCCCCACCGCGGCCGAAGAGCGTGGCCGTCGCGAGCACTGCCGCGGCGCCGGCGAGCAGGGCCGACAAGATGAAGGTCACCGGGAAGAGCCCGGCGTGCGTGAGGGACCTGCTGCCGAGGCGGGCGAAGAGCGTCCCGACGGTGCTCGCCAGCGTGAGCGAGAGGAGGATCCCGACAGCGCCCACGACGCGCAGCGCGAGGTCGTTGCGCTTCGCTTGTCCGGGCGTGCCGCGGTAGCCGAACGCGAGCAGGCGATGGATGACCTTCCCCGTGCTCGCCGCGGCCTCACCCCAGTGCGGGCGGAACGCGAGGTAGGACATCGCGATGAGCAGCGCGGAGTACAGGCCGTAGGAGAACAGGATCCAGAACACGATGGTCGCTGGGTCACCGTGAAAGAGCAGCGCAGCAAGCCCTTCGGGGCGCCCGCGCTCGGCGAGGAGGAAGAGCATGGCGCCGACGAGCGCGCTCGCCGCGACGAGCAGCGCGGTGCCGACGAGCGGGCGGAAGCGCCGGTAGCCGAAGACGCTCGGGAGCGCGGCGATGGGGAACGCGCCTGCGCTGATGCCGGAGAAGAAGAGGTAGCCCGTGACCCACAGCCCCCACGGCGCCCCATCGGGGCTGGCCGCGCCTCCGCGGTCGTAGACGACGCGCTCCCAAAGGCCGGGAAGGCCGGCGAGCAGCATCACCAAGAACCCTCCCCCGACGAGCCAGGAGAGCTTGGAGCGCAGCGCTGTGGGGAGGTTGGTCACGGGGCATCTCGCGGGCTTGCTGAGGACGCATCGCAAGGCGCGTGCCGAGCCGCGACGCGCGTCGGCGCACGCTTCGCTCGCAAGAGGCGCGGTGCGCGCGGGCCTCGGTGCTGCGCTCACGCAGCGGTGCAGCAGGCGCGCAGCAGCGAGTGCAGCAGCGAGTGCAGCAGCGAGTGCAGCACAGCCGCGCTGAGTGGCCGACGCGAACGAGGGCTCTACTCGCCAGCGTCCGGGCGCTGCCGCGCGACGTCGAAGATCCGAGTCGCTTCGTCGTAGAGGCCGGGCGCCGGCTCTTCGAAGCGCTGCAGGTGCAGCGCTGCGAGGACCTCTCGTCCCCGAGGCTGCTGGTGCATCGTGAGGAACGCGCGGCGAAGCGCGGCGACGAACTGGGGATTGGCGGCGCTCGGCACGACGACTGGGCTGATCCCGAGCGCTGGAGAGCGGTGGATCTCGCGCAACGCTCTGTGTGGCCCGTCGTAGTCGTAGGCGAGGCTGTCGACGACGGCGACATCCACGGTCCTGTCGACGACGGCGCGTAGGCTGCCGTCGTCTCCGTAGGTGTACATCGTGCGCGAGTAGAACGTGCTCGGGTCCTTGCCTCGGTCGATCGCCGCGGCGAGCGGGTAGTAGCTCCCGCTCAGAGACAGCGGGTCGCTGAGGCCGAGCGCGCGTCCGTCGAGGTCGTCGATGGTCTGCAGCAGGCTGTCGGTTCGGACGACGAAGACGGAGTGATATACCGGGCCCTCAGCGGTCACCGGCACGGCGATCACAGTCAGCGCGATGCCGTCGCGGGTCGCCGCGAGAAACGCGCCGGTGCCGACGATGGCCGCGTCGACTCCCTGGCGGCGCAGCAGCTCGTTGACCTCGGCGTAGGTCAGGCGCTCTACGATGCGCAGCGGTCGGTGGATCTCGCGGGTGACGTGCCGCACGAGGTCGAAGTGCCGCTCGGAGGTCCGCTCTGGCCCCCAGACGGACTCCACGGCGAACCGCACCGTGTCCGTCGCCGCAGCGCGCTCTGGTGCGGCCGCCGCCGTGAGATCGACGAACTGCGCGGGGACCTCGGGGGTGATGCGAGACCACAGCACCACCGCGGCCGTCGCGAAGATCGCGCCTGCCGCCACGGCATAGATGCTGAAAGGTCGTCCGTCGGCCATGGAGCGTCTCCGCGGGACAGAAGTAGCCGCGGCGGAAGGTGTCGGAAGCCCCCACGGAAGTCAAAGGCGTGCCCTCCTCGGATACGGTTGACATGCTGGGGGGTGGGGCCTACTTCGGCGCTGATCTCGTTCTTCTCAGAAGGGCCGCTGCTCCCGGGAAACACCGGCGTCCGCGGCTCGCTACACGCGCCCCTCGTACCAGGCGCGCTCAAATGGAGGTCGCGGCCATGCATGAGCCCCCGTGGGGTATCCTGATTGTGGTGTATCTCTTCCTGGCTGGTGGAAGCGCGGGGGCCTTCATCACGTCCACTGCGGTCCTGTTGACCACTGGCGAGAAGTACCGGCGCACCATCGCTTGGGGCGCCTACCTGACGCCGGTCCCGATCGCGTTCGGCACGGGCCTCTTGGTGCTCGACCTCGGCCGCCCGTTCGGCGCCTTTCGCCTCTTCACCAGGATCGTGGTGACCTCGCCGATGTCGTTCGGCTCGTGGCTGCTCACGGTCTTCATCTTGCTCAGCTCGGTCTACACAGTGCTCTTGCTGCCCAAGGGGACGCTGACGAAGGTGCTGCGCTTCGTGCCTGGGAAGCTGCGTGAAGCGCTCGATCCCGACGGCCCGACGCTGGTCCGCGTCCGCCGCGGGCTCGCGATGGTCGGCCTGCCGCTCGCGATCGGCGTGGCGATCTACACGGCGATCCTGCTCGGCGCCGCGGCGCTTCCGCTCTGGAGCCTCCCGCTGATGCCGGTGCTCTTCGTCATCTCGGCGACGTCCACTGGGCTCGCCGCCGTGATGCTCTGTGTGCTCCTTCGGTCGCGGGGCGAAGCGCCGTCCGACCTGAACAAGCGGGAGCTCGGGCTGCTCCTGCGCGTCGACCTCGGGCTGCTCGTGTTCGAGGTGATCATCCTCTTGCTGATGATCCTCTACAGCCGCCTCGGGACCTCCGCGGTCCGGCACGTGTGGGATGTGCTGCTCACGGGCAACTTCGCCTGGATGTTCTGGCTTGGGCCGGTCCTCATTGGGATGCTCGCGCCGCTCGTGCTCGACATCATCGAGATCCGCCATGCGCGCCACGCCCCGACGCCCCCCCCCGAGGTCAACCCGACCCCGTGGCTGAGCCTCTTGATCTCGCTGTTCGTCCTGATCGGCGGCTTCTCTCTGCGCTTCGTCATCGTCTACGCGGGCCAGACCCCGTGGGGCGTCGAGATCGTCAAGGCCGCCGTCAGTTCGGCGCACTAGGCGCGCGCTGCGTCTGAGGAGCGGTGGCGCCCGTGCCGACGCACGCCACCGCTCGTCGCCGCGCACACGCTGAGCCGCGCGAGCGCTTCAGAGCGAATACGTCGTGCGCAGGTGCGCGAGCAGGCCGTCGCACGCGCGCTCGCAGATATCGAGCACCTCCTCGAAGCCATCGGGCCCGCCCGTGTAGGGATCGGGCACCTCCGCGCCCAACGCCGCGCCAGGCTCGAAGCTGCGCAAGAGCCGCACCTTCGCGCGCTCCGCGTCGCTCGGCGCGAGGCGGCGCACGTTCGCGAGGTTCTGCGCGTCCGCGACGACCAAGAGATCGAAGCGCGCGAAGTAGTTCGCCGTCAGCTGCTGCGCGCGGCGGTCGAGCACGACGCCGCGGCGCTTGGCGTGCGCGACGCTGCGCCGGTCGGCAGGCTCACCGACGTGCCAGCCGCCGGTGCCCGCGCTCTCGACGTGCACGCGATCGCTCAGCCGCGCGCGCGCGAGCAGGTGCCGCATCACGCCCTCCGCCGTCGGGCTGCGGCAGATGTTCCCGAGGCAGACGAAGCAGACCCGGACGGCTGGCGCGCTCATCGTCGTCTCACTCGGTGAGCAGCACATGGCTGCCGCGCAGCCCGGTGTGATCGGTCGTGACGCCGTGCCAGCCATCGGGCACGACGGGCCAGGTCTCGTTGAAGATGTGGTGCGCGTCGAGCGGCGCGAGGTTGACGCAGCCGTGCGATCGTTTGAGCCCAAAGCGTTCGTGCCAGAACGCCGCGTGGAGCGCGATCGAGCCCTCGAAGTACTGCGTCCACGGCACATCCTCGATCGCGTAGCGCGCGTCGCCGGCGTCCGCGCCGATGTTGCTCATCGTGTCCGAGACGTGCTTCTCGCGGATCGTGAAGAGCCCGAGCGGCGTGTCGTGCCCCTCGAGCCCAGTCGAGACGAGCGTCGCGTAGACGGGAGTGTCGCCGTGATAGACGACCAGCGTCTGCTCACCGACGTCGACGTGCACCCACGGCTCGTCGGCGCCGACGCCGAGAT
>CAIUAC010001069.1 GCA_903896985.1 uncultured Sandaracinus sp. | reverse complement strand
GAGAGCACGAAGGTGCCGAAGTCGAACGGCGCGCCGAGACGCTTCGCGCAGGGTGGACCGTCGTCGACGATCTCGGCGCTGCCGGACGCGAGCAACGCGCTCGCCATCGGATCGCCCGTGAAGAGCAGGTCGACGCCGCCCTCCGCGAGCGTCTGCGCCTGCATCGGGGGCGCGACCGGCAGGATCGTCACCGTGGACAGGTCGATCTGCGCGTCGCGGAGGATCGCCTCGAGCCAGCGGCGATAGGCGACGGTCGGCAGAATGCCGATGCGCTGGCGCGCGGCGCCCGCGGGAAACGCGAGCCCCGCGCCCTTCTTCGCGAGCACGTAGCTGAGGCGATGCTGCGCGTCTTCGACCAGGTTCGTGGCGATCTGCGGGGGGACGCTGGCGCCCTCGGCCGCGAGCAAGACGATCGGATACGCCGCGAAGCCGGCCGCGTCGACGCGCCCCGCGACGACGTCGTTGACCATCGGCTGCGCGGTCTCGTAGGGGCGCACCTCGACGTCGAGGCCGTGCGCGGCGAAGAGGTGCTGCTCCTCCGCGAGGAAGAGCGGCAGGCTGATGCGCAGGGTCGCGACGCCGAGCGTGACGTGCGGCGGAGGTGGCGCGGGCGCGGGCGCGGCGGCGCGCGAGGAGCACGCGACGAGGAGCGCCGCGAGGCTGACCGCGATGGGGCGAAGCGCTGCCGACGAGAAGTTCGAGGTCATTCGGGGCTTCCTGGGCATCGGGCGAAGGGAGGACGCGGCTGCGACTCGGACCGCCGCTCGGAGTGCGAGCATGAGGGGAATCGGAGCCCCGCGCAGCACGCGAAGGCGCGCCTCGAACGGCGAGCCGGCGCCGACGCGGCGGAAGACTCCAGGGCCGACCCCGGTGCCGCTCCTACGGCTGTTCGGTCGTGCGCCGGGAGGCGCGAGCCTTCGGCCGCTGAGCGCCGAGCGGCGGCCGAAAGAGCCCATTTACAACCATTGACAAAAATACCAGAATAGCGGTACTGTCGTGGGGAGCTGGGGAGGACGGGTGGCTGAGGAGGACGAGACCTTGACGCGCGCCGTCGCCGCACGCCTCTCAGGGGCAGGCGGAGAGTTCGCGTGGCCGATGCGGCGGCTGCTCGCGTGGCTCGGCGCGCGGGCGCTCGAGCGCGGCACGGAGCAGGTCTCGGTCGCGGAAGCGGTGGCTGGCTCGAGCGTGAAACGCGAGCAGGTGATCGAGGCGTTCCGCGCGCTCGAGGCGGCCGGCGCGGGGCGCTTCCTCCGTGGGCGGCGCAGCCTCGTGTCGAGGTTCCATCCGCACGGCGCCAACCTCGTGCACGCCGCGCGGCTCGCGCTGGCAGACCGAGCGACGCTGACGCTCGTCGAGGAGGCTTTCCGCGCCCCGCCCGGGCTGACCGTCGCGCTCTCGTTGCCCGGGAACCTCGGCGTCACGGGGGCAGGCCGCGCTGGTGACTTCCTCGAGACGCCGCCGATGAACGGCGACGCGCGCTGGCCTGGCACGACCCGTGGGCGCCGACCGACGCGCGCACCGAAGGACGAGCAAGTCGTCGTGCTCGGCCTGAACAGGCTGCGGAGCTCGACGCCAGTGATGGTCGCGCTCGCGCACGGCCTGTTCCGACGGGAGGGGCTGTGCGTCGAGCTGCACACCTTCGAGACCGCAGAGCCGCTGATGGACGCCCTCCTCGCCGGGCGTCTGACGGGGGGCGGGTTCATCCCGTTCCCTATCTCGATGGCCGCCGAGCTCACGGGTGGCGTGTCGCTTCGGCACCTCGCGGTGCAGGTCGAGGACGACGCGCACCCGGTCAGCAGGCTGCTCGTGCGCCCGGGCTCAGGGCTGCGCTCGCTCGCCGACCTGCGCGGTCGGCGGGTCGCCGTGTTGCCGACGTTCGCGTATCACGCCTGGCTCGAGGTGCTGCTGCGCGGCGCGGAGGTGGACCCGCAGTCGCTCGAGATCTGCGAGCTCTCGCCGACGTGCGGTGCCGTGGCGCTCAGCGCGGGTGCGGTCGACGCGCTCTTCACGAGCGACCCCGCGGCGACGCTGGCGCTCACCGACGGCGCGGTGCCGCTCGAGGTCGAGCCGAGCGTCCCGCGAGCCGTGCTCTACCCGCTGCCGGTCGGCTCCTTCGTGGTGAACGCCGCCTTCGCGGAGGCGCGCCCGACCGCAGCCGCTGCGCTCGCGCGGGCGCTCGACGCGGCCATCGAGCTCGCTGCGGCGGCCCCAGAACACGAACAAGCCGCCGTCGCCGCGCACCTCCCCGAGCCGCAGGCGTGCCTCGTCGGCGCGTTTCCGCCCGCGCGCTACGCGAGGAGCACGGAGCTGAACGCCGAGACCCTCGCCCGCCTGGGGGAGCGCTACCACGAGCTCGGGGTGCTGCGGCGCCCGTTCGCGCCGACGCCGCTGCGCATCGGCTGAGCGACGGCTGAGCGCGAGCGGTCGCGCGGCCCCTCAGAGCGCGCGCCGGGCCTTGATCTCGAGGTAGCGATTGACCGTCGCGACGGCGAGCTCACCGGGCGGCGCCTCGACGAGGCCGACTCCTGACTTCAGCAGGTGCGCCTTCACGCTCTCGCGATCGGCGAGCACGTCCGCAGCGGCCGCGCGCAGGTAGACGTCCTCTGCGCTCTGCGGCGAGACGTCCGCGAGGCGCGTCGCGATCGGGTCGTGCATCGTGACGCACACGGGCAGGTGCTTCTTGCGCAGCACGGCGGCGTACTCGGCGAGCGGCCTCGCCTGCGCCTCGTCGAGCAGGTCGCTGAACATCACGAGGAGCGCCCGGCGCGGCATCCGCACGCGGACGTGCTCGACGAGGCGCCGGAAGTCGACGTGCGTCGGCTGCGCCTCGACGGCGTAGAGCACCTCGAGGAGCTTCCGGTACTGCCCGGGCCCGCGCCCGGGCGCGACGAAGGCTTTGACCGTGTCGGCGAACACGACGAGCCCGACGCGGTCGCCCTGACGAAGCGCGACGTACGCGAGCAGGAGCGAGGCGTTGATCGCGTGATCGAGCTTGGTCAGGCCGGCGAGGCGCGTCGCCATCATTCGACCGGCGTCGACCGCGAGGAGCACGATCTGACTACGCTCTTGCTGATAGACGCGCGTCACCGGGCGCTGGCGCTTGGCCGTGCCCTTCCAGTCGAGCTCGCGGTACGCGTCGCCCGCGACGTACTCGCGGAGCTGCTCGAATTCCCCGCCCTGCCCCGCGACGCGGACGTTGCGAAAGCCGATCGAGCGCAGGTCGCCGAGGCGCGCGGCGAGCTCGTAGCGCCGCGGTCCGAGCACGTTCGGATAGACGCGCGCGTCGGCGGCGGCGGGCACGCGCACGAGCGCCGCGCCGAGCCGCGCGGAGCCCTCGAGGCGCAGGTGCACGTCGCCGAAGCGAAAGCGCCCGCGGCGCGACGGCACGACGTCGTACGCGAGCTCGCGCCGCGCGAAGGCCGGCACGTCGAGCGTCTGCTCCTCGGGCTCGGCGACCCAGCCGTCGGGGAGCTCGTCGCGCACCGTGACGCGGAGCGCGCGCGAGGTCGGGTTGTGCAGACGCACGACGATGCGGTTCTTGCTCCCGACGACGAGGCGATTGTCGAGGACGCGCGTCGCGACGGGCATGCGCCGCGCGAGCAAGCGCGCCTCGAGCGCCGCCGCGCCGACGAGCAGCGCGTCGTAGGAGAGCGCCGCCGCGACGCCGAGCGCGCTGCCGCCGCCCGCGAGCGCGAGCGGCAAGCCGAGCGCGGCGAACGGCGCGAGCCGCGAGCCCGGCGACATGCGCGAGTCGCTCATCGCGGCACGGGCACCGTCGACGAGATGCGGTCGATGACCTCGATGGCGGAGAGCCCGTCGAGCTCGACCTCGGGCGCGAGCACGAGCCGATGACAGACGACCGAGTGCAGCACGCGCTGGATGTCGTCGGGCGTGACGAACATCCGCCCATCGAGCGCGGCGATCCAGCGGGAGGCGACCATCAGATGAATCCCGGCGCGCGGTCCTGCGCCGAGCAGCACCATCGAGGTCGAGCGCG
>CAIUAC010001068.1 GCA_903896985.1 uncultured Sandaracinus sp. | reverse complement strand
GTCGCGACGCCGAGCGGCGCGATCGCGAACGTGCCCGGGCGGCGGGCGACGACCAGCCACTCGAAGGTGCGCGTGCCGCCGACGAGGTCGCTCGGCGCGTCGATCTGGTCCTTCAGCTGAGGCTCCATGATCGAGAGCCCGTCGATGACGGGGGTCGCGATCCGCACGTCGCGCAGGTTGCCGGTCCCACGCACGCGCGCGGTCAGCGTGACGGCATCTCCCGTCGCGACCTGCGTCCGGTCGAGCGCCGCTTCGACCGTGAAGCGCCCGACGTGCACCTCGCCGCTCGGTCGCCCCTCCGCGGGAAGCTCGCGCACGTGGACCGGCATCGGGACGCCCTCGCGGTGCATCGTGCGCTGGGGCGCGCCGCCGAAGAGATCGAACACCGACCCGCCGCCCTGCACGTCGACCGTCATCGGCCCGATCGAGAGCTCCCCCGCGTGGAGCGGAAACGCCGCGAACCGCCGCAGCACATAGACGCGGAACGAGTTCCCACCGACGGCCTGCTCCGTCGCCTCGAGCGTCCGCTGCGGAGGCAGCAGATCGTGGACCCAGAAGCCCTCGGCGCTCGGCTCGCGCGAGGCGGCGGGCGCGCTGCGAATGCCGCCGCTGACGTAGAGGTAGATGGTGACCGTCACCTGCTCGCCGACGTACGGCGTGGGCTTGTCGACGACCGTGCGGATGAACGCCTGCGGATCGTACGCGGCGCCGTCGAGCGTGCCCGTCGGGGGACCGAGCGGCGGACCGCCGCCGGGAGGTGTCTGCGGATCGTCGGGCGGCGTCTGGGTCCCGCCCGGCTGCGTCGGGTCCATCGGGACGAGCCCCTGCGGCGAGGGCTCGGGCGGTGGCGTCTGTCCTGCCGGGACGACGAGGATCGTCAGTCGATTGCTGAGAAAACGCCGCCCACCGACCATCACCCGCGCTGGCTTGAGCTCGTAGCGCCCCGGGCGGCGCGCGATCAGCTGCAGCGTCTGCACGCTCGACGACTGCATCACCTGCGTCTGACCGCCGAAGCCGAACTGGAAGCTCATCGGCGTCGCGACGCGGCGCGAGACGACGTCGAAGCCCGTCACGTCGGGGGGCTCGAACAGCTGCAGCGCGCCACCCGTCGCGTCCGCGCGGATCTCGAGGACGAGCGTGTCCCCGACGGCGAGCGAGGCGTGGTCGGCGCTCATGCTCACCGTCGCCGACTGCGCCGCCGCGCGCGCGTGCCCGAGCGTCGCGCTCATCACGAGCGCCGCCAGGCAGGACACGACGTACAGAGCGCGGCGCGCCGTTGCCGTCACGCTCACCAGTCCTGCGCGGGGGCGCGATTTTCGCGCAGCGCGCGGGAGCGCGCCCGGTAGCGCTCGAGGTTCTCTTCGCCGTCGCGCAGCGAGTCGAGCACGCGCGCGACCTCGCCTGGGAGCCCGTCGCCTTGGGGCGTCTCCTGCCCCTGCGGACGCTGACCGCCCTGGCTGCCGTCCTGCGCGCCCGGCTGCTGCTGCGCTTGTTGCTGCTGCTGGGCCTGTTGCTGCTGCTGATTCTGCGCGTCCTGCCCAGGTTGCTGCGGAGGCTGCTGCTCTGGCCGCTGCTGATCGCCCGGCTGCTGCTGCTGATCGCCCGGCTGCCCGTTCTGCGGCGGCTGCTGCTGGTTCTGCTGCGGCTGCTGCTGGTCGCCCGGCTGCCCGTCCTGCGGCGGCTGGTTCGGGTCGTTCTGCGCCTGCTGGTTCTGCTGCTGTTGTTGCTGTTGTTGCTGCTGTTGTTGCTGCTGTTGGGCGCGGCGCTGCTCGTCCTGCTGACGTTGCTGCTCTTCCTCGTCGTGCAGGCGACGCACCGCGAGCTCCAGGTTCCACGCGGCGTCGCGGTTGCCCGGCACGATGCGCAGGGACCGGCGGAAGCCGTCCGCCGCCTCCCGGAAGAGGCGCTGCGCCTCGTGGTGATCGGCTTGCGGCGCCTGGGCTCCGCCCGCTGGCGCGGCTCCGCCCGCTGGCGCGGCTCCGGCTGGCGGTGCGCCCGGCAGGCTCGGCGGTGCGCCCGGCAGGCTCGGCGGTGCGCCTGGGATCGCGCCACCCTGCGCGACGGCCTGAGCGCCCGCCGCCGTCGCGGCAGCGTCCGCTTGCCGATAGAACGCGAGCCCGAGGTCGTAGTACGCAGCCGCGCGAATCGGAGGCGCGGCAGGCGGCTCGGTCGCGAGCAAGAACGCCTCGCGCGCCTTGTCGTGCTGCTCGAGGGCGAGCAGCGCGAGCCCGCGGTCGAGGTGCACGCCCGCCTCCGAGGGCAGCTCG
>CAIUAC010001067.1 GCA_903896985.1 uncultured Sandaracinus sp. | reverse complement strand
GTCATCGGGCACGTCCTCGTCGCGGTCTGGGCGCGTGTCGCCGTTCGTGTCGAAGCGCGTCCGGATGAGACGGCCGTTCTGGAAGACCTCCCACTTCTCCGGGTGCCGGTCATTGTCGTCGTCGTACGCGACCTGGGTCAGTTGACCCTCGGCGTACGTCTCCCAGGTGTCGGGGCGGCCGGTGTGGTGCCGATCGCGCTCGGCGCGCGAGACGTTGCGCCCGTCGCACCACATCCAGGTATCGATGACGTTATCGAAGTTGGTGTCGAGCTCGCGGGTCGCGAGGTGCCCGCTGTCGAAGAGGCTGATCTGATCGATGCGCCCATCGAAGTCGAAGTCGTGCTCTTCACGGAGGACGGTCGTGCCGTCTGGCGCGAAGAAGCGGTTGATGTCGACCCGCCCATCGAAGTTCATGTCGATCAGCGCACAGCGCTCTCGACCGCTCTCGAAGACGTGACGGATGTCCGGGACGCCGTCGTTGTTGACGTCCACCTCGGTCACCTGGCGACCGGCCGGATCGCACTGCTCCCGCACGGCCGCGTTCCCGTGCGAGCCCTCAGGCGTAGTGCCGCCGCCAGCCGTGGCTTGGTCGCCACCGCCGCAGGCGCCGATAACCGCTCCGAGAGACCCAGTGAGAAGACCGCACAGCATGAACCGCAAGACGAGCGACGTGCCCTTCGACTTCATGTCGATGAAGGCTCCCTTCCACCCCGAGGGACGATTCCCCGCGCGGGTGCACCCCGCGCGAGACCGTCCGCTGAAGATCGACGCCAATCTAGCCGGAAGGACGTACCCACCGCAACCCGCACGGCGAAAGAGGCGCCGGCGCGTCCTCGGCGATTTGACCGTATGTATGTGTTCATGTATGTTCACGACGTGGCGCGTAAGAAGATCTCCACGACTATCTACATCACGCCCGAGCAGAACGAGCAGCTGAAGGTCCTGCACGAGCGGACGAAGGTCCCGGTCGCGGTGTACATCCGCGAAGGTATCGACCTCGTGCTCGAGCATCACTCAGCCGATCTGCCGGGCCAACTGTCGCTCGACGCGCTGCCCAGCCGTCGACGCTGAGCCGTTCGGTCTCGGCGTCCGATGGCGGGCGGAGAGCCCCGCTGCTAGAGAGCGGTCGCTCCACGTCAGTAGAGAATAGATGCCCGCCGAACCCAGCCGTATCCGTAATTTTTCGATCATCGCGCACATCGACCACGGCAAGAGCACGCTGGCCGATCGCATCCTCGACGTCACCGGCGCCCTCACGGCCCGCGAGCAGAAGGATCAGTTCCTCGACAAGATGGAGCTGGAGCGTGAGCGCGGGATCACGATCAAAGCGCAATCCGTCCGCCTGAATTGGAAGGCCAAGGACGGCATCGTCTATCAGCTGAACCTGATCGACACGCCCGGGCACGTGGACTTCAGCTACGAGGTCTCGCGCTCGCTCGCCGCGTGTGAGGGCGCGCTGCTCGTCGTCGACGCGACGCAGGGCGTCGAGGCGCAGACGCTCGCGAACGTGTATCTCGCGATGGAGAACGACCTCGCGATCATCCCGGTCTTCAACAAGATCGATCTGCCGAGCGCCGACGTGGAGCGCACCCGGCACGAGGTCGAAGAGGTCATCGGCCTCGACTGCGACCACGCGATCGCCGCGAGCGGCAAGTCGGGCATCGGCATCGAGGACATCCTCGAGGCGGTCTGCACGCGCATCCCGCCGCCCGAGGGCGATCCGGAAGCGCCCCTCCGCGCGCTCGTCGTCGACAGCTGGTACGACACCTACCGCGGCGCGGTCGTCATGATCCGCGTGATGGAAGGCACCCTGAAGAAGGGGATGAAGATCCGGATGATGGCGACGAAGTCCGACTACGAGGTGACGGAAGTCGGCGTGTTCGCGCCCTTCCCGCTCGCCCTCGAAGCGCTCGGCGTCGGCGAGGTCGGCTTCTTCTCGGCGGCGATCAAGTCGGTCCACGACACGAAGGTCGGCGACACGATCACTGAGGCGCGGCGCCCGGCGGCGCAGGCGCTCGAAGGCTTCAAGGAAGTGAAGCCGATGGTGTTCGCGGGCATCTTCCCGACGAACGGCGAGCAATACGAGGAGCTGCGCGACGCGCTCGACAAGCTGCACATGAACGACAGCGCGTTCGTGTTCGAGCCTGAGTCTTCGGACGCGCTCGGCTTCGGCTTCCGCTGCGGCTTCCTCGGGCTCTTGCACATGGACGTCGTGCAGGAGCGCCTCGAGCGCGAGTACAACCTCGATCTCATCACGACGGCGCCGAGCGTCGTCTACCGCGTGACGACGAAGGACGGCGTCACGAAGGAGATCGAGAATCCGTCGCGCTTGCCCGATCCGGGGCGCATCGACTCGATCGCCGAGCCGTATTTCAAGGTCTCGATTCACGTCCCGAGTCCGTACGTCGGCGCCGTGCTGAAGCTCTGCGAGGAGCGCCGCGGCGTGCAGCAGGGCATTCAGTACGCGTCGAAAGAGCGCGTGATCATCACGTACGAGCTGCCGCTCGGCGAGGTGCTCTTCGACTTCTTCGACAAGCTCAAGAGCGCGACGAAGGGCTACGCGTCGATGGACTACGAGCTGATCGGCTACCGCGAGAACGATCTCGTGCGCGTCGACCTCCTGGTCAACGGCGAGCCCGTCGATGCCCTCTCGTGCATCGTGCACCGCGACAAGGCGTACACGCTCGGTCGCGCGCTCGCGGCGAAGCTCAAAGAGATCATCCCCGTGCAGATGTACGAGGTCGCCGTGCAGGCGGCGATCGGCGCGAAGGTGATCGCGCGTGAGACCGTGCGCGCGATGCGCAAGGACGTGACGGCCAAGTGCTACGGCGGCGACATCAGCCGCAAGCGCAAGCTGCTCGAGAAGCAGAAGGCCGGCAAGAAGCGCATGAAGTCGGTCGGCTCCGTGGAGCTTCCGCAAGAGGCCTTCCACGCGATCTTGAAGATCGAATAGCGCGGGGCGTCGACGATGCACGTCTTGGCGGTGGTCGCGCTCGCGCTCGGGCTCTCGATGGACACGGCGGCCGTCGCGCTCTCGGTCGGGTTCGGCTCGCCGGCGCTGACGCTGCGCCGGGCGCTGATGATGGCTGGCACCTTCGGCGCGTTTCACGTCGTGATGCCGCTCGTCGGTGTGCTCGCCGGCACGGCGGCGATGCGGTGGGTGTCGGCCCTCGATCACTGGATCGCCTTCGCGCTGTTGGCGTTCGTCGGCGGCAAGATGATCTGGGAGGCGTACGAGCGGCGGCGAGACCGGCTGCGCGGCGAGCCTCCGCCGCCGGTGCCGGACGCGTTTCACTTCGGCGCGCTGCTCACGCTCGCGTTCGCGACGAGCCTCGACTCGCTCGGCGCGGGCTTCTCGCTGCCGCTGCTCGGCGTGCCGCTGCCCATCGCCGTCGCGATCATCGGCGCCGTGCCGTTCCTCGTGACGCTGACCTCGCTCTATGTCGGGCGGCGCTTCGGCGCGCGCTTCGGCGCGACGCTCGACGCGCTCGGCGGCGTCGTGCTGATCGTCATCGGGATCGGGATCGCGCTGCAACACCTCGGATGAGCGCCTGGGCTATGCTCAGGGACGCTCGCACTCGGCCACGGACTCCTCTGCACGCTCGAGGCTTCATGCGCCCCACGCTTCGACTGACCCTTCTGACTGCGCTCGCCGTGACCCTCGCTGGCGGCTGCGCGCGCACGCGCATCTCGGTGAACGAGGACGGCAGCGTGACTCCCGTCGACGGCGGCTTCGACGGCGGACGACGTGACCTCGGGCCCGCGCCGAGCGACCTCGGGCCGACGCCGATCGACCTCGGTCCGCCGCGCCCAGGCTGCAGCTCCGACACGGAGTGTTCGGACTCGATCGCCTGCAACGGTGTGGAGCTCTGCGCCCGCGGCGTGTGCATCGCGGGCGCTCCGCTGCGCTGCGACGACGGAGTCGACTGCACGGACGACACCTGCGTGGACCTCGGCGGCGGTCGCAGCTCGTGCGCCTCGACGCCGACGTCGGACCGCTGCCCCACGGGGCAGGTGTGCACCGTGATGGGCTGCGCGGCGCTCGCGTGTACCAGCGACATCGCGTGCGGCGACGGCTTCGCCTGCAATGGCGAGGAGCGCTGCGCTGCGGGTCGCTGCGTGCCCGGCGTGCCGCCGCTCTGCGACGACGGCGCAGTCTGCACGACAGACCGCTGTATCGAAGGAACGGGCTGCGTCTCGACGCCGCGCGACGACGACCACGACGGCGCGATCAACTCGGCGTGCGGCGGCACGGACTGCAACGACGGGGACCCCAACATTCGCCCAGGGATCGGCGAAGTCTGCGATGACCGCTTCGACAACGACTGCAGCGGCGCGGCGGACTGTGCGGACCCGACCTGCGCGGCGCGTCCTCCGTGTGCGCCGCCGCCGCCGTTCGACGGCGGGACCGTCGACTTCGGCGTCGGCACGCACGAGATCGGCGTCGCCGCCTGCACGAACAGCGTCGACGACGACACCGACGGACGCATCGACTGCAACGACAGCGACTGCCGGGGTTTCGGGCCCGGGAGCGAGTGTTGCAACGGGATCGACGACACCCCGGGCGACAGCGATCCGAACTACGACCTCTTTGCCTGTCGCTGCTTCAGCGACGCGGACTGCCGCGGCGTCGGCAGCATCGAGACGAGCTGCTGGACGCGCTCCTACAGCCTGTGCGGGCCGCGCTGCAATTTCGTCGGCGGCGACTCGTTCTGCCGCATGTTCTTCATGGGCACGCTCGAGCGCTGCGACGTCGCGACGGGCGAGTGCGTCGCGCCCTGAGGGGCGCGCTCGCCTGAGGGCTATTTCTCGCCGAGATACTCGGCGCGATAGCCGACGTAGAGGCCCGCGGCCTCCGCCAAGTGCGCCCGATCGGAGTCCGTGAGCGGGCGCGTCGGCTTCGCAGGGCGACCAAAGGCCAGAAAACCCGTCGGCAGCACGGTGTTGATCGTGACGAGCGAGCCGGCGCCGAGGATTACGTCGTCTTCGATGCGCGCGTTGTCGAGCACGATGCTGCCCATTCCAACGAGCACTCGACTCCCCACCACACAGCCGTGCAGCGTCGCGGCGTGTCCGACGGTGCAGTCGTCCCCGACGGCCGTCGCGCTGAGGCCCGCGGTCGCGTGGACGACGCAGTTGTCTTGGATGGAAGTGCGCGCCCCGATCACGATGGGGGCGACGTCGCCGCGCAACACCGCACCGAACCACACCGACGTATGGGCGCCGATGGTGACGTCGCCGATGAGCGCGGCGTTCGGCGCGATGTAGGCCGTCGGATGCACCTTGGGCCAGACGCCGCGATAGGGGAGGCAGATGTAGGGTGCGCTCACGACTCGCTCCCTTCGCCACCGAGGACTCCGAGGTGCACGCGGGGCTTCGGGGTGCGCGGCGCGTCGGGGATCGGGACTCCGCCGTCCATGCGCCCGAGGAGCGAGTGCTTGAACGCGGCAAGGATCTCGACGGTCACGAGCGTGCCTGTCGGGTCGACGCCCGCGGGCGGTTCGACGTGCACGATCTCGTGCCGCTCGCTGCGCCCCGCAAAGCGCCCTCCCCCATCGCGCGACGGGCCCTCGACGAGCACCGTCGAGCGCGTGCCGACGAGCGACGCGAGGTGCGCGCGTTGCTGCACCTCGACGAGGGCGAAGAGGCGCGCGAGGCGGTCGTCCTTCGTGTCTTCCGGCACGTCGTCGCCGAGCGCGAGCGCGGCAGTCTGGGGGCGCGGAGAGTACTTGAAGCCAAACGCGGCGACGAAACCGACGTCGCGGACGAGCGCGAGCGTCTCGAGGAAGTCCTCTTCGGTCTCGCCGGGAAAGCCCACGATGATATCCGTCGAGAGGGTCAGTCCCGCGCGCGCAGACTGCAGCGCTCGGGCGCGAGCGAGGTATTCTGCTGCGGTGTAGCGACGCAGCATGCGCTTGAGTACGCGGTCCGAGCCCGACTGCACGGGCAGATGCACATGCGCGGGGAGAATCGCGAGCTCCGCGTGCGCAGCGATGAGCGCCGGCGTGATGTGACGCGGATGCGGGGACGTGTACCGCAGGCGCAACACCTCCGGAACCTCCGCTGCGATGCGGCGCAGCAGCCCGGCGAAGTGCGAGGCGGTGCGGCGCTTCTCGCGCAGCTCGAGCGGCGCCGCGGACTCCCCCGGCGTCGGCTCGTACCAGCTGTTGACCGTCTGTCCGAGGAGCGTCACCTCGTGCACGCCGCCCTGCGCGAGGGCGCGAACCTCGCTCACGATGTCGTCGGCGGAGCGATAGCGCTCCGGTCCGCGCGTCGTCGGCACGATGCAGAAAGAGCACCGCTCGTCGCAGCCTTTCATCACGGTGACGAACGCGCTCGACTCGCGGCGGGCGTCGCTGCGCGGATGCGCGTGCAGAAATTGTGGCGTCTCGAGGTCGAAGACCGTGCGCGCGATGGGCGGCGCGCCGTCTCGGATGGCCTCGACGAGGGCGGGCAACTCCGGGATGTTGTCGGGGCCGAGCACGAGGTCGACGTACGGGATGTCGCGCAGGAGTTGCTCGCCCTCTTGCTGCGCGACGCAGCCTGCGATGGCGATGACGAGCCCCGGGCGCTCGTCCTTCAGCGGCCGCAGCCAGCCGACCGCGCTGCGCAGCTTGTGCTCGGCCTTCTCGCGCACGCTGCAGGTGTTGAAGAGCACGAGGTCCGCGAGCGTCGACTCGTCGGTCGCCTGCCAGCCAGCCGCCTCGAGGACCTCCTCGATTCGCCGCGAGTCGTGCACGTTCATCTGGCAGCCGAACGTCTGTACGAGATAGCGCTTCATGATGCGCCGCGGAAGCTAGCACGCGCACCGGCGGGGTCAGGCGGGCTGTCCCGCGCCGCCGACCTGCGATAAGAACGCGTCGTCCCATGGGCAACCACTCCGCAAAATCCGTGCACGTCGCGCTGCTCCGCGGCGTCAACGTGGGGGGCCATCGAAGGCTGCCGATGTCGGCGCTGCGGGCGCTCGCCGAAGACCTCGGCTGGGAGCGAGTCGGCACGTACGTGCAGAGTGGCAACCTCGTGTTCGCAGCGGGCGGCACCTGCGTCGCCCTCGAGCACGCGCTCGAAGCCGCGATCGAGCGACACTTCGAGTTCGCCGTCTCCGTCGCCGTGCGCACGGGCGCACAGTGGCTGACGTACGCCGCCGCGAGCCCGTATCCCGCGGCCGAGTCAGCGCGACCGACGATGCTCCAGCTCGGGCTCGCCAAGCACGCGCCGAAGGCGGGAACCGCGGAGCAACTCGCTCGCTATTGCACGCTCGGTGAGGCCGTGTCGGTGCGCGACGAGGTCCTGTGGATCGACTACGCCGGAGGCGTCGGGCGCTCCAAGCTGACGCCCGCGGTGCTGGAGCGCGCGCTCGGCTCGCCGGTCACGCTGCGCAATTGGAAGACGGTGCAGGAGTTGGCGGCGAAGGTGCGCGCGGGCGGCGCCTGATGCCGCGCCTTCGCTGGGCGTGAAGCAGCGCGGCTGTCCTCAGGCGGGCACGGGCGCGGTGCTGCCGAGCCGACGCGCGGGCTGCGCTGCGGCGGCTGTGTCGCGCACCGCGTCTGCGAGCGACGTGCCGAGCCCGGGGAAGCGCGCGCGAAAGCGGGCATCGCTCACCAGGAAGGGGCGGTCCCACTGATACAGGGTCTCGCGCAGCTCGCGGAGCGCAGGGACGAACGGTGCGAGGAGCGCGACGCCGAGCGGTCCGACGACGCGCGGGCGCGCGCGGACGCCGAGCGCCTCGCCGAGGAGTCCGAACAGCTCGGCCGTCGTCACCTCGAGCACCGGCGCGTGAAAGCTCTGCCCCTCGACGTCGTCACTCGCGGTCCCGAGCGCGGCGAGCGCGGCGACCACGTCAGGCACGTACGAGAACGCGTGCGGGACGTCGGAGCGGCCGATGGTCAGCGGGCGCTTGCCGCTCGCGAGCGCGCGGACGACGTCGCCGGATACGAGCGCCTGCTCGGTGCCCGGGCCGAAGAAGTCGCCAGGGCGCAGCGAGACGTAGCGGAGTCCGTCGGCGCGCGCCGTCTCCAAGCGCTCCTGCCAGCGAACGCGGACGAGCCCCTTTCGACCCGTCGCGCGCGGCGGGGTGCTCTCGGTGCGAGGCGCGTCCGTCGGGCCGTAGCCGTAGAGATTGTCGAGGCAGACGAGCCGCGCGCCGTGCGCGAGCGCCGAGGCGATCAGCGCCTCGCCGAGCAGCGGGAACTCGCGCTCCCACGCGCGCGCCGAATACGCGGACGGATTCATGCAGTGATAGACGACGGCGGCGCCGTCCGTCGCGGTCCTCGCGAACTCCGCGTCCCGGGCGTCCCCAGCGACGACCTCGAGGCCGTCTCCGACGGCCTTCGCGGAGCGACGCACGACGCGCACTCGGAGCCCCCGCGCCCGGAGCGTCCGCGCGAGCCCCGCACCGATCTGACCTGCACCAAAGACCACATGAAGCGCTGCGTTCGTCGTCATCTCGACCTCCTGAGCGACAGCCTGGCCTGCGTGGTCGCATGCGGCCCATGCATCTTTCTGATTTTGAGTATGCTTCTGGCGCATGGATTCACCGAACCTCGCGCAGCTCGACCTGAACTTGCTCGTCGCCCTCGATCGGCTGCTCGCGACGGGCAGCGTGACGGGCGCGGCGGCGGCGCTCGGCGTCACGCAGCCGGCGATGAGCCGCACTCTGCAGCGCCTCCGCGACGCGCTCGGCGACCCGATCTTCGTGCGCGATGGGCGCGCGCTCGTGCCGACGGAGCGCGCGAAGGCGCTGCAGGAGCGCGTCGGCGTCGCGCTCCGGGCAGCCGCGTCCGTCTTCGCGCGCCCGGAGCCCTTCGACCCGCGGACGGCGCGCGGGGAGCTGCGCATTGCGCTCGGCGACGAGGCCCAGATGGCGTTCACCGACGCCATCGTGACGGCCCTCTGCAAAGCGGCGCCGGGCATCGACGTGCGCGTGCATCGCCTCACGCGCGAGTCCGTGCACGACGGGCGGAGGGGCGACGTCTCCCTCGCGCTCGTGCCGGACCTCTCGCGACTTCCGGCGAGCGCGGGCGCCGTCGACACCTCGGACTTCGTCGCGAGGCACCTCTACGAGCGGCGCTGGGTCGTCGTCACCTCGCGCGAGCGCCCCCGCCGTCGGCTCGACCTGCGCGCGTATGCCGCGGCCGACCACCTCGTCGTCGGCCCGGACGCCGATGGGCGCGGCTTCGTCGACGACTACCTCGCCGAGCATGGCCTCCGGCGGCGCGTCGCCGCGACGGTCACCTCGTTTCACGCGGCGGCGCAGGTCGTCGCGCGCACCGGACTCGTGTGCACGCTCCCCGAGGAGGTGGCTCGCTCGGCGGGAGTCCCGCTGCGGATCGCCGAGCCGCCGCTCGCGATTCCCTCGCTCTCCGTGCAGCTGCTCTGGCACCCGCGGTTCAGCGCGGACGCGCGCCATCGCTTCCTCCGTGAGCTGGTGGGCGCGGCGGTGACGGCTGCGGTCAGCGAGGGGCGTCGAGCGAAGAGCGTCCGTGCGCGCGGGCCGACCGTCGCGTCGTGAACCGCGGGCTGGTCGCCGTGGGCGTATTGCCCCGGCGAGCACGGGTGCGGTCGTCGAGGCGAGGCTCGGCGCGTCCGACGGCCGGGAAGTCCGTGGGCGGCTCGGCCTCGAGCGCGAGCTCAGCCCGCCGCGGCGCTGCCCGCGTCGAGGGGAGTGTGTCCGACGAGCGCTCTGCGACGCGCGTCGGCAGAGTGCCAATCACTGACGACGTCCTTCGGGTGCACCGGGCCTGCGAAGGAGAGCTCGTTGGCGATGTCGAAGTCCGTGACGCCGCCCGTGCGGACGAAGCGCACGAGGCGCGCGTACGGGGCGAAGAACAGCAGAAACGGGAAGAAATTCTTCACGACGACGATGTCTGCGTCCCGCAGACGCAGGCCCGCGTTGCGATAGAACGCGGGGCTCATCGCGAGCGCGGGGCCCTCGACGACGACGACGTAGACGTCGCCAATCCGCAGCACGGCCATGCGACCGAGGCC
>CAIUAC010001066.1 GCA_903896985.1 uncultured Sandaracinus sp. | reverse complement strand
GGGTCGTGTCGGCGAAGGGGGCGCGGTTCTCGGTCGAGCGGCTCACCCGGCTTCGCGCGCTGCTCGGCGCGCCCGATGACGGCATTCTCCCGCCGATCGCTGTGCAATTGCTCGCGGCGCCGCTGCACCTCGAGCTGCTCGGCGATGCGGACTTTCCCCTGCGCGCGATGGGCCTCGTGCACGTGTCCAACACGCTCGAGGAGCACCGCGCGCTGCCCGACGCGCTCGCGCTCGACGTCGACGCGTTCGTCGAGGGCGTCGTGCGCACGCCGCGGGGCGACGAGGTCACGCTCGTCACGGAGGCGCGCGTCGAGGGCGAGCTCGTCTATCGCGCGCGCACGGTCGCGCTGCAGAAGGCGAAGCGGCGCGCGTCGTCCACGGAGCCGCGCACCGTTCGCCCGGAGCCCGAGTGCGTGCTCCTGCGCCGCACGCTCGTCGAGGTGCCGGGGTCGATGGGGCGTCGCTACGCGAGCGTCGCCGGCGACCTCAACCCGATCCATCAGCACGCCTGGCTCGCGCGGCCGTTCGGCTTTTCGCGGGCGATCGTGCACGGGACCTGGACGCTCTCGCGCGCGCTCGAGCTGGCGCGCGTCGACCTGCCGCGCGTCGACGCGCAGACCAGGGCGCGCACGATCGAGTGCACGTTCCGCAGGCCGGTGCTGCTGCCGTCGACCGTCGCCGTCGAGGTGAGGCGCGCGGGCCAGGAAGTGCGCCTGCGCGTCGTGTCACCGGACGACGCGCGCCTCGAGCACCTGAGCGCGCGCGTCTTCTGAGGAGCGCGCTCAGGCGGGGATGCGCTGCGCCCGCTCGCGCAGGAGCGCGATGATCTGCGCCTGCGACTTCTGCCCGCCGAGGTCGACGTAGCGCGACGCGAGGAACGCGTACTGCTTGAGCATCAGCAGCAGCCACACGGAGAAGTTGTCGAGCCCGAGGAACACCGCCGACTCGTTGTCGATGTAGCGCTGTTTGTTCTCGCGGAACTCCGTCGGCATATCGGTCCAGTGCCGGCGCTGATCCTCGTGATGACCGATGTGATATCCGTCGTTGAACGCGCGGTGATTGTAGGGAGTGTTGATGAACGTCGTGCTGTTGCGATAGGGGTTGTTCGGGTCGTTGCGATCGACGAACGCGTGCTGACCCCAGTTGCCCGCCATCATCAGAAAGCGCACGACGAACGCCGGGATCACGAACACGACGAGGCTCGCTTGCCAGCAATAGACGGCGAGCCCACCGGCGACGAGGATCGACACGCCCTCGCCGACGAGGATGTTGCGCGCGAGCTTGCGGCGCCCCGAGCGGAACAGATACGAGGACGTCTCGTAGAGCCCGATCAGGATGAAGCGCGAGTAGTAGCCGAGGAAGCTGAGGAAGCTGTCGCGCTGCCGCCCCATCGTGCTGCTCTTGTCCGTCGGGAGGTTGTTCTCGGGGTGATGCATCCCGATGTGATGCGAGAAGTACGACTCCGGCGTCTCACCGAGGAAGGGCCCGATGAACCACGGGATGATCTTGTTGGCCCAGTCGTACTCGCGCCGAAAGAACCGGCGATGCGCCGTGGAGTGCATCATCAAGATGAACGTCGGCAGCAGCCAGAACATCGGGATCCAGTAGAGCGGCGCCATCCACCAGCGGAACATCCCCGGCCAAAAGAGGAGCAGCGCGAGCGACCACATCACGAGCGAGATCTTCAACATCGTGCCGAAGAAGGGCACGTCGCGCTCGTCGACGATCAGCTTGCAGACGAAGCGGTAGTAGGCGCTCGGCGTCGCTGGACGGACGAATTCAGGGTCGGTGAGCACGATGGGGCTGGGCATTCTGGACCTCGGCGGCGACGCTCTGCAGAGCGGGAGTGAGCGGAGAGGGAGCGTCGAGCGCGCAGGGGAATGCCGTCGCGTCGAGCGCAACCGGTAGCAGGGTCTCGACGAGCGGCGATTGACATCGCCGGCGCGCTCCAGCAGCGTCGCTCGACGCTCCTCATGCCCGACGCGTCCACCTCTGCCGCCGGCGTCAGCCTCGGACTCGCCTTCGGCATCGCCGTCGTGGTCGGGGTGTTCGTCTTTCAGATCGTGCTCTGGGTCTTCATCGGCCGGGTGATCCAGAAGAAGATCGCGGAGCGAAGGGCGGCGCTCGGCCAGCGGCTCGCGCAGCTCGCGGCGACGGGCGAGGCGACCGTGCTGCCCGCGACGGGGTGCTTTCTGCGGGTCGGCTACGTGACTCGGTCGAACGTGCACCTCGCGCTCACGACGGGGCGGTTGGTGTGGAATTTCGGCAAGCCCGGCGAGGTCCCGCTCGGCG
>CAIUAC010001065.1 GCA_903896985.1 uncultured Sandaracinus sp. | reverse complement strand
TCGGCTACGGCGTGCTCGTCGCGGGCTCCGTCTGGGTGCGCCACTCGACGCGCGTGCCCGCGTATCAGTCGGTGCTCGCGTCCCTCGCCATCGCGCTCACCGGCGTCGTGCTCGATCGCGTCGTGCGCGCGACGGGCGAAGCCGCCCGCGAGTACGCCGGGCGCCGCAGCCTGCCCGCCGCCCCTCCTCCCTCAGCGGAGCCCCGCGCGTGACCGAAGCGTGCGTCTGCCAGAACTGCAACGCGAGCGTCCGCCTCCCGGCGGTCGCCTGCTGGATGTGCCGCGCGCCCCTCGTCGCCGTGCCCGCGGCCGCAGGGGCCGAGCCTCCGCGCGACGACCGCTCGAGCGCGCTCGGGCTGATCGCCGTTGGACTCGTCGCGCTGCTGCTCACGGTCATCTTCGTGGCGCTGCTCTTCGAGGCCCCGGGCCTCGCCGTCGGCTACGCGGTGCTCGCGGTCCCGCTCGTCGCCGGCCTCGGCGCCGTGGCGTTTGCGGTGAATTCCCGGCGCGTCGCCGCCGGCAAGTCGCTCGATTCGCGCGGGGATGCGCGACCTGGGAAGGGAAGCTGGCTCGACTCCGCGGCGAAGGCGATGGTGATCGTCATCGCGATCATCGTCGGCATCGTGGCCCTCGGCGTCGTGGCCCTCGTCCTCTTCGCGGTGGTCTGCTTCGGCATCATCGCGGCGGCGGGCGTCAGCCTCCACTGAGCGGACGGGCTCGCCCGAATGGACCACGCGCCCGGCATCTCGCCCGCGTACGTCGCGGTGATGATCGCCTCGGTCGTCGCGGGCGTCCTCGTGTCGCGGCGCACGCAGCGACCGCTCGGGCTCACGCGGGGACAACGCCTCGCCGTCGCGGCCGGCGCGCTGATCGGCGGCACCTTCTTCGCGAAGCTCCCGTACCTCTTCGGAGACCTCGACGCGCTCATCTCGGGGCGCGCGTGGCTCGAGAACGGCCGCACGCTGACCCTCGGCCTCGTCGGGGGCTACTTCGGCGTCGAGATCGCCAAGCTCGCCTCGGGCGTGCGCGTCAAGACCGGCGACGGCCTAGTCGTGCCCGTCGCGGTCGCCGTCGGCGTCGGGCGGATCGGCTGCTTCGTCGCGGGCTGCTGCTTCGGCACCCCGACGACCCTGCCGTGGGGCGTGCGCTTCCACGACGGCGTGCCGCGCCACCCGACGCAGCTCTACGAGGCCGCGTTCCACCTGACGGCGGCGGTCGCGCTGCACACGCTCGGCGAGCGCCCCGTCTTCGTGCGGCAGCGCATCAAGGTCTACTTCCTCGCTTACTTCTTCTATCGCTTCTTCACCGAGTGGCTCCGCGAAGAGCCCCGCGTCGCGCTCGGGCTGACGCTCTACCAGTGGCTCTCGCTCGGCGGCCTCGCGCTCTTCGGGGCGCTCTACGCCTACGACGCGCGGCGCTTCACGGCTCATCCAGATCGAAGCGCTGCGTGAACACCGTCGCGAAGCTGAACGCGGCGCACTGCCAGAACCAGACGCTCGTGTAGAGAAAGCCGACGCCGAAGCCGAGCAGCCCGAGGAACGACAGCAGCATCGTCGGCACCACGATGCTCCACGCCTTCCAGTAGGCGCGCCCTCCCTGGCTCACGCGGCGCAGCGCGCGAAACGGGTCGAAGATCTCGCGCCGGTCGTACGCCCGACAGTAGTGCGACATGTACCCAGGGATGGCGATGACCGCGAGCAGCCACATCGCGAAGCCCACGCCGAACAGCCACGGCGAGCGCAGCCAGCCCCCGAGCGCCATCAGCCCGACCCCGGGCCAGCCGTAGTACGCCATCCCGAGGAACGTCACCGCCCCGTGCTCGAGCAGCTCGAGCGGCTCGCCCCAGGCGGGCCACGGCGCCTCGCCCCGGTGCATTCGGTGCACGACGCGGATGCGGTGCCCCATGTTCATCAGCCAGCCGACGACCGGCACGAGCAGCCAAAGCGCGCCAATCCACAGGTCGCGGCGAGACGCCGCCGACTGCACCGGAAAGCGCAGCGAATTCGTGAGCGTCAGGGGCTCGCGGAGCGAGATCGTCATCGGCGGTCGGTGCTCCCTGCCCATCGTGCCTCGTCCCCTTCGGCGGGAAGGGGGCCACCCTTCCCCGACCGACCTCGAGCCCATCCCGGGGAACCTCCGACCCCTCCCCGGTCGACCTCAAACCCTTCGCCGAGCGCCGCCCGACCCTTGCCCGTCCGGCCTCGACCCTTCGCCGAGCACCGTCCGAGGACGAAATCCCGCCGCGCCAGCGACGCCACCCGGTCTCGACCGCTCCGCTCCTCGCCGCGCGACCTCGCCGGCTCGGCGAGCGGCCACGGCGGCGAGCTACGCGGCCTCCTCGGCTCCCTCGCCGGGCTCCGGCTCGAGGGACTCCAGCACCAGGTGCGTGATCTCGGCGGGCGCGCCGAGGCGCATCGGCGGCCCCCAATAGCCCGTTCCACGGCTGACGTAGATCTGCGTCCCGTCG
This sequence comes from uncultured Sandaracinus sp., assembly GCA_903896985.1. Lineage (GTDB taxonomy): Bacteria > Myxococcota_A > Polyangia > Polyangiales > JADJQN01 > CAIUAC01. The sequence goes on along the minus strand of CAIUAC010001065.1, from coordinate 332 downwards.
ACCCGATGCAGCCCCTCGACGAACGGCTGCTGCAAGGCGACGAGGTAGTTGAACGGGAAAAGCTGCCCGCCGTGCGTGTGCCCGCTGAGGACGAGGTCGACGCCCCTCTCGGCGGCCTCGACCACCGCCTTCGGCTGGTGCGCGAGCAGCACGACCGCGCGCGCCTCGTCCCGCCCCGCGAGCGCCTTCGGCAGATCCGGCCCGTGGTGCGGCAGCAGCTCCTTCGCGCCCCAGTCGTCGACCCCCGCGAGGTCGAGCCCGCCCGCGCCGCCGTCGCGCAGCGCCAAGCGCTCGTTGCGCAGCACGCGGATGCCGAGGCTCTCGACGAACGC
>CAIUAC010001064.1 GCA_903896985.1 uncultured Sandaracinus sp. | reverse complement strand
ATCTAGCTCGACGGCATCGACCTCGCGCCCGTGCTCCGCCAGGCCGAGCACCTCGGCGGCCCCGGCGCTCAAGGGCAGGTGCTGCGCGACGTGCTCTTCGATCTGCTCGGCGTGGACAACCGCGACGGCCGCGGGCTCCGGCTGAAAAGTGGGCTCGTCGCCCGCGGTGAACGCGGGGCAACCGGTGAGCGTGAGCAGGCAGGCTGAGAGGGCGAAGGCTGGGGTCCGCATAGGCGGCGCGACGGTAGCACGGAACGCGCGCGCGAACCTTTGCCCTCGAGCGCGGCACGACGCGACGCGGGCGACGCCACGCGCCTCAGTAGACGTACACCGCGCCGCTGTTCCAGACGCTGTTGTCCGCCTGATTCCCGCTGGTCCCCGTCGCCGCAGAGTCCTCGCCAAACGCGCCGACCGCGGACGTCATTCCGTCCCCGGAGACCGCCACGGACCAGCCGTAGAAGTCATCCGCCTCGGTGTTGGACGCTTTCAGGTACGCGTCCTGCGCCCACGCTCCTGCCGAGCGCGTGAACACGTACACGGCGCCGCCGTCACGAGTCCGATTGTCGAGCTGATCGCCGCCGACGCCGACCGCGCCCGAGTCTTCGTAGCGCGCAGCGATGAGCAGGCGCGCCCCATCGCTCGAGAGCGACAGCGCCCCGCCGAACTCGTCGCCCGCGTCGGTGTTCGAGGACTTCACGTAGGCGCTCTGCGCCCAGCTCGTCCCCGACCAGGCGAACACGTAGACGGCGCCGCTCTGACGGACTCTGTTGTCGGCTTGAACTCCGCCGATGCCGACCGCGCTCGAGTCCTCGAAGTGCGCGCCCACCGCGAGGCTCGCGCCGTCGCCCGCGAGAGACAACGCCCCGCCGAACTCGTCGCCTGCGCCGGTGTTCGACGCCTTGACGTACGCCTGCTGCGTCCACGCGGAGCCCGCGTACGCGAACAAGTACACAGCACCGCTCGCCAACACGCTGTCGTCCGACTGCAGCCCGCCGATGCCCAGCGCGTTCGACGCCTCGCCCAGCGCGCCGACGGCGAGTCGGGTCCCGTCGGCCGAGAGGGAGAGCGCGCCCCCGAAGAGGTCGCCCGCGCCGGCGTTGGAAGCTTTGACGTAGGCCTGCTGCGTCCACGCGCCCCCGCTGCGGGCGAAGACGTAGGCCGCGCCGCTGCCGGCAGCGCTGTTGTTCGTCTGCAAGCCGCCGATGCCCGTCGCGTTGGAGGCCTCGCCGGACGCGCCGACGCAGAGGCGCAGGCCATCCGCGGAGAGCGCCACCGAGGTGCCGAAGAAGTCATCCGCGCCCGTGTTGGACGCCTTGACGTACGCCTCTTGGAGCCACGCAGAGCCGGTGCGCGCGAACACGTACACTGCGCCGCTGTTTGTGAGGGAATCGTCGGCCTGCACGCCTCCGACGCCCGTCGCGTTCGACGCCTCACCCGGCGCACCGACGGCCAGCCGAGTGCCGTCCGCCGAGAGCGCGAGCGAGCCGCCGAAGAGGTCGTTCGCGTCCGTATTCGAGGCCTTGAGGTACGCCTCCTGCGTCCACGTCGCGCCGGTCCGCACGAACACGTAGACCGCGCCGCTGAACATCGCCGCATCGCTCGCCTGGTCGCCGCCGACGCCCACCGCGCTCGAGGACTCTTGGTACGCGGCGACGGCGAGGCGCGTGCCGTCCGCCGAGAGCGACACGGCGTTGCCGAATCGGTCCGGCGTCCCGGTGTTCGACTGCTTCAAGTACGCCATCGCGCGCGCCGGGACGCCGCCATCGACCGACGCGTCGACCGACGCGTCGACGGCGCCGAGGTCGATCGTGCCCCCGTCCATCGCGGCGTCCGGCGAGCCCCCGTCGACGGGGGACGCGCCGCAGAGCTCGTCGATCACGCCGTCGCAGTCGTTGTCGCGCCCGTCGCAGCGCTCCGCCGCGCCCGGATACGTCGAGGGCGAGCCGTCGTCGCAGTCGTCGGCGCCGCCGCCGCACGCGGAGTCGACGAAGCCGTCGTGATCGTCGTCCTCCCAGTCGTTGTTCCCGATGGGAAAATCGGCGAGGTCGTTGCAGTCGTCGTCGAGCCCGTTGCAGACCTCGACCGCGAGCGGACTCCGAGCGCGATCGGTGTCGTCGCAGTCCCCGCCTGACAGCGAATAGCCGGGCTGGGGCGTCGCCGAAGAGCGCGTGTCGGTCGCGACGCCGAAGCCGTCTCCGTCGGCGTCGCGGTACCACGTCTGCGCGCCGCCGCCGGTCTCATCGATGGTGCCGTCGCAGTCGTTGTCGATGCCGTCGCCCACGACCTCTTCGAGCGCCGGAGACGCGCGACCCGCGTTGAGCGAGCTGTCGTCGCAGTCGGTCATGTTGCTCGAGAGTCCCGTACCCGCGCAGGCGAGCACGGGCGCCAGCGGGTCGCCGTAGAGGTCGCGGTCGAGGTCGGCGAAGCCCGCGACCTGCACGCCGTCGTCATCGACGAGGCCGTTGCAGTCGTCGTCTCTGCGATTGCAGACCTCGGGGGCGCCGTGGTGCGTCCCGGCCCGCGTGTCGTCGCAGTCGAGCCCGCACGTCGTGCCATTGCAGCAGCGCGCGTCCGTGTAGCCGTCGAGGTCGTCGTCCTTGGTGCCGTAGGTCGTGCTGTCGCAGTCCTCGTCGTGACCGGCGTAGTCGCAGACCTCCGGGTTGCCCGGATAGCGCGCGGAGTCGTGATCGTCGCAGTCGCCGTCGCACTCCGAGGCGCCGTCCCCATCGGCGTCCGCCGTCGAGCAGACGCGGCACTGGTTCGTCGCCTCGAAGCAGGTCTCGCCGCTCGCGCACGGGGACGCGCCGACGACGCAACCGCGCGCATCGGCGCCCGCCGCGCCCGGTACGCAGGTCTCCACGCCGTCGCAGTAGAGCGCGTTCGCGCAGTCGGCCGCCGACGCGCAGCTCGCGGCCGCGTCGTCGCGGGATGCGTCGACGCCCGCGTCCACGCGGGGAACGCCGCCATCATCGCCGCACGCAGCGACGAGCACCGCGAGCGCGACCGCCCAGCCCATGAAAGTCCGCATCATCAAGCCCCTCGAAGAAACCGCCCGAAGCGCGCAGACCGTATCACGCGGCATTCTCGGCAGGCGCCCATAGATGTAGTTCAGTACACATAGGCAGCGCCGCTATCGGGCATCGCGTCGCTGGCCTCGTTTCCGTCGACGCCCGTCGCGCCGGAGTCCTCCCACGGCGCGCCGACGGCGAGCGCGGCGCCACCTTCGGAGAGCGACACGGCGGCCCCGAAGACGTCCTCCGCGCCGGTGTTCGACGCCTTCACGTACGCGTGCTGTACCCACGTCGTGCCCACGCGCGTGAACGTGTAGGCCGCGCCGCTGCCGCCGACTCGGTCGTCGTCGAGGCCGTCGATGCCGGTCGCGCTCGACGCCTCGAGGTTGGCCCCGACCGCGAGGTGCTCCCCGTCGCCAGAGAGCGAGACCGAGTAGCCGAAGAGGTCTCCGGCGCCCGTATTCGAGGCCTTCACGTACGCCTCCTGCGCCCACGTCGTCCCGACGCGCGAGAACACGTACGCGGCCCCCGCGCCGTCTGCGCCGTCGCCCTGCGAGCCGTCGATACCCGTCGCGCGGGAGGCCTCGCCCTCGGCGCCTGCGACGAGGCGCGAACCGTCCGCGGAGAGCGCCACCGAGAAGCCGAAGTTGTCGTTCGCGCCGGTGTTCGACGCCTTGACGTACGCCTCCTGCGTCCACGACGCGCCGACGCGCGAGAACACGTACGCAGCGCCGCTCGCCCACGCGCCATTGTCCGTCTCGACGCCGCCGACGCCGGTCGCGCTCGACGCCTCACCGGGCGCCCCCACGACGAGCCAGGTGCCGTCGGCTGCGAGCGAAACGGAGGAGCCAAATCGGTCCGCGGGGTCGGCGTTCGACGCCGTCAGGTGCGCGTCCTGTGTCCACGCGGTGCCCGACCACGAGAACACATACGCGGCGCCCGCGTACCCGCTCTGCTGAAACGCTCCGACCGCGAGGCGCGCGCCATCAGCGGACAGCGACACCGACTTGCCGAAGCCGTCGAAGGGCGCCGTGTCCGACGCCTTGACGTACGCCTGCTGAGTCCAGGTCGCGCCCGCGCGCACGAACACGTACGCGGCGCCGCTGTCACCGGCGGCGTCGTTGCTTTGGTCGCCGCCGACGCCCACCGCGCTCGAGTCCTCGGCCGGCGCGCCGACCACCAACCGCGCGCCGTCCGCCGACAGCGCCAGCGACGAGCCGAACGCGTCGTCCCGCGCCGCGTTCGACGCCTTGAGGTACGCCTCCTGCGCCCACCGCGTGCCCGACCACGCGAACACGTAGACCGCCCCGCTGTCAGGCGCTCCGCTGTCGTCCTCGTCGCCGCCGATGCCCGTCGCGCTCGAGTCCTCGCGCGGCGCGCCGACCGCGAGGTGCGCTCCATCGGCCGAGAGCGCCACAGCCCACCCGAACGCGTCGCCGGCGCCGGTGTTCGACTCCTTGACGTACGGCGTCGGGTCCGCGGTTGCCGTCGCGCAGCCCTCATCGACGAGGCCGTCACAGTCGTCGTCGCGCCCGTCGCAGGCCTCCGCTGCGCCGGGATGCGTCTGCCTCGAGCGGTCATCGCAGTCGTCGGCTGCGCCGCCGCAGGCGCGGTCGACGAAGCCGTCTCCATCGTCGTCCTCCCAATCGCCGTCGCCGATCGCGAAGTCGGCGAGCCCGTTGCAGTCGTCGTCTGCGCCGTTGCAGAGCTCCGTCGCGCCTGGCTTTCTCGCGCCGTCGGTGTCGTCGCAGTCCCCGCCGCGCAGCACATAGCCCGCAGGCGCGACGCTCGAGATCTGCGTGTCGCTCGCGTCGCCGAAGCCGTCATGGTCGGCGTCTCGATACCAGAGGGGCGCGCCGCCCGTCTCGTCGGTGACGCCGTCGCAGTCGTTGTCGATGCCGTCGCCCTCGACCTCGTCGAACGCGGGCGACGCGCGACCGCCCGTCGCGAGGCTGTCGTCACAGTCGGTCATGTTGCTCGAGAGCCCGCTGCCCGCGCACGCCATCACGGGGCTCGCGGGGTCCCCGTAGAGATCGCGATCGAGGTCGGCGAAGCCCGAGACCTGCACGTCCCCGTCGTCGACGACGCCGTTGCAGTCGTCGTCGCGCCGATTGCAGACCTCGGGCGAGCCTGGGTGCACTCCGCCTCGAGTGTCGTCGCAGTCGAGGCCGCACGTCGTCCCGTTGCAGCAGCGCGCGTCCGTGTAGCCGTCGGCGTCGTCGTCCTTCACCCCGTAGGTCGTCGCGTCGCAATCCTCGTCGTGGCCCGCGTAGTCGCAGTCTTCGTGATTCCCTGGGAAACGCGCGCCATCCGCGTCGTCGCAGTCGCCGTCGCACTCCGAGGCGCCGTCGCCGTCAGCGTCCGCGAGCGAGCACGGGCGACACGCGTTGCTCGCCTCGAGGCAGACCTCCGTCCCCGCGCACGGCGACGCGCCGCCGACGCAACCGCGCGCATCGGCCCCCGCCGCGCCGGGCGCGCAGACCTCCGCGCCATCGCAGTAGAGCGCGTTGGCGCAGTCGGACGGCGACGCGCAGAGCGCGGTGGCGTCAGGCGCGGCATCGACGCCAGCGTCCGCCGCGGGGGGCACGCCGTCATCCCCGCACGCGGCGACGAGCGTGAGCAGCGCGAGCGCGCACAGAGCGAGGCAGCGGTTCATCAGGTTCCCCGTGTAAGCAAGACCACAAAGACGGTAGCACGACGGGTCCTGACAAATCCGTGACACACGGCGTGTCACAAACATCTTGACGCGACACACGCCGTGTTACATGAATCACCTCGTGACACAAAACGACGACATGAAGCCGACCGCAGAGCCGACCGAGGTTGACGCGAAGGACGCGTCCGCGACGGGCGAAACCGCCGACGACGCGAAGGACCGCAAGGAGCGCGTGCTCCACACCCGCGTGCCGGGCGTGCTCGAAGACGAGCTGAAGCGGCTCGCCGGTGCGCTGCGTGTGCCGGTCTCGAACGTCGTCCGCGCCATCCTCGAGGACGCCGTCGACGCGGCGGACCGCGTGACGCGCCGGACCGAGGGCGAGCTCCACAGCTGGACCGAGCGCCTCGCCGGAGAGCGTCAGCGGCTGCGCGAGCGTGTCACGCCGAGTCACGGACGTGCCCCGGCGACCACCCCCGCGGCGGAGCCGAAGGCGCCGCCCCAAGCAGCCGAGCCGAAGACCCCGCTCGACGGCGTCCTCGGGTTCCAGGCGCTGCTCCTCGCGACGCCCGCGAGCTGTGCGGTCTGCGCGCGCGCGCTGCCGACCGGCGAAGAGGCGTTCCTCGGCATCCGCGACGGCGCGGGGCCCCGCGTGATTCTTGGTCGCGAGTGCCTCCCCGGGCGCGCGCCGACGACCTGATTTCCCCTCCGCTCACCCACGTTTCTCAGTCACCCACAGGAGAGCCCCATGACCACCACGAATCAGACCGCCACGAACGAGACGACCGTGATCGACAGCGCCACGACGACCGACGACGGCCGCCACACGAAGGGCGTCCGCCCGGAGACCGACTACGTCCTCGACGAGGCCGTCGGCGCCTTCGCGCGCATCGGCCTCATGTGGGCGCGGCACGGCATCGGCATCGGGCGCTCGGCGCTCGAGGCGAGCGCGCTCACCCTGCGCACGACCGCCGACGTGCTCCGCGCCGTCAGCGACCGCCTCGAGGTCGAGGCGAAGCCGACCGACGCGACGCCCGCGGGCAGCACCGCTCGCTGAGCTCGTCCACCCCCGCGCGGGTCCGCGCGACGCGAGAGCAACTGCTAGGCTCTCGTGCGTGGACACGCCGAACCCGCGCTCGTACATCGGGCCCGTCGCCCGTCGCAGCGCGAACGCCGGGACGTTGATCGGCGGGCTCGACGGACCTCCGTACGTCGAGCCGACGGAGCTGCGGCGCGTCTACCGGCGCCTCGTCGAGGTCGCCACGCGCGAGGCGCCGCGGCCCGAGCTCGACGCGGGCTATCGCCTGACCTGGGGGCGCGCAGACGAGAGCGGCTGGCTCGATCTCGCCGCCAAGCCCGGCGCGTTCGCGGTGATCGGGCGGCACGACCGCGCGGATCTCGTGCTCGCTGGCAACGAGGAGGTGTCCCTGCGGCACCTGCTCGCGACGGCGTACGTCCTGCCGCGCGCGGACCGCGGGCGCGCGGACGTCGCGCTGCGCCTCCTCGATCTGCGCGCGACGCTGCCGATCCTGCTCGACGACGGCACCGCGCGGCGCTCGATCGTCGCGACCGGGCCGCTCTGCGTGCGGCTCGGGAGCTATGTGCTCGCGGCGTTTCCCATCCACGAGGGGAACCTCGAGGTCGCGGGCACCATGCAGCTCGATCCGTCGGGACCGCCGCCGAGCGTAGTCCACGCGGCGAGCCTGCCGCCCAAGCGCACCTCCCGCGCGTGGAGCACCTCCAACATCTCCGTGCTGCCCGACTCGAGCATGATCTCGCAGATCATCGAGCGCGCCGAGGTCCAGCCGCCGGTGGGCGCGCGCGTCACGCTCGAGCGCGACGGACGCGGCACGACGGTCGCGCTCTCGGAGGCCGAGCTCGCGAACGGCGTGCTCATCGGTCGCGCCGAGAAGTGCCTCGACCAAGGGCTGCGCGCGCTCTTGACCGGGCGCGTCTCGCGGGTGCATCTGCTGCTGCTCGCCGACCCTCTGCACGCGAACGGGCGCGTCATCGCGTACGACCTCTGCACGACCAACGGCACGCGCCGCGGCGGCGAGCTCTTTCGCTCGACGACGCTCGACGACGCCGGCGCGGAGCTGCTGCTCGGCAGCCGCCGCGATGGCGTGACCCTGCGCTGGAGGCGCACGACGGCGGCTGCGCCGGAGGGCGCCAGCCCATGAGACGAGGGGCGCGATGAGCGCCGCGCCGACCGTCCGCGTCGAGACGCGCGGGCCGGTCACGACGGTGATCCTCACGCGCGGCGGCGTGCGCAACGCCGTCGACCGCGCGACGGCCGAGGCGCTCGCGGAGGCGTTTCGCGCGTTCGACGCCGACGAGCGCGCGAGCGTCGCGGTGCTCTACGGCGACCACGGGACGTTCTGCGCGGGCGCGGATTTGAAGGCGATCGCGGCGGGCACGCCGAACCGCATCGCCGAGGACGGCGACGGTCCGATGGGTCCCTCCCGGCTCGTGCTGTCGAAGCCCGTGGTCGCCGCGATCGAGGGGCACGCGGTCGCGGGCGGGCTGGAGCTCGCGCTCTGGTGCGATCTGCGCGTCGTCGCGGCGGACGCCGTGCTCGGCGTCTTCTGTCGACGCTGGGGCGTCCCGCTGATCGACGGCGGCACGATCCGGCTGCCGCGCTTGATCGGGCTCTCACGCGCGCTCGACCTGATCTTGACCGGGCGCGCAGTGCTCGCCGAGGAAGCGCTCGCGATGGGCCTCGCGAACCGCGTGGTCCCGCGCGGGCAAGCGCGCGCTGCGGCCGAGTCGCTCGCCGAGGAGCTAGCCGCGTTCCCGCAGGCGTGCCTGCGCGCCGACCGCGCGAGCGCCTACGAGCAGCACGACCTCGCGCTCGACGACGCGCTCCGCAACGAGGTGCGCCATGGGACGCGGGCGCTCCTGCAAGACGGCGTCGCGGGCGCGGCGCGGTTCGCGGGCGGCGCGGGGCGTCACGGCGAGGGCGTCGGCTCGAAGTAGCCGCAGCGCGGACCCGCGACGGCTGCGCGACGACCTTGCGCGGAGGCTCAGCGCGTGCCCCCGAAGCCGCCGCCGCCCGGCGTCT
>CAIUAC010001063.1 GCA_903896985.1 uncultured Sandaracinus sp. | reverse complement strand
CGATTCTGCCTGGGGAGCGAAGGAACGACCGATGTGCGTTTGTCTTCATAGCTTTGTCTTCAGGTGACTGCCCCAAACCAAGACACTCGGGCGGCGCGGAGCCGACCGAAGCGCCGATGGGTCGCTCGCCGCGCGCAGGCGCGACGACGAATCCTCCCATCGACGCTTTTTTCATTGAACGGGCGGTCAACGCTAGAACACCCCCGGCAGACGTCAAGGTCGATGCGCTCCGGATTGACGCGGCGCCCCACGGCCGTCTATACGCGGGCCATGACACGGCGCTTCAAGGTGGCGGTGGTGGGTGCGACTGGGCTCGTCGGGCGCGAGATGCTGCGCACGCTGGAGGAGCGGGCGTTCCCCGTGAGCGAGATCGTGCCGCTCGCGTCGCCGCGCAGCGCGGGGATGCTGGTGCGCTTCGCCGGAGCGGACGTGGAGGTGCAGCCCGTCTCGGAGGCTGCCTTCGAGGGCGTCGAGGTCGCGCTCTTCTCGGCGGGCGCGGGCCCCTCGCGCGAGTGGTGCCCGGTCGCGGCCAAGGCGGGCGCGCTCGTCGTCGACAACTCCTCGGCGTGGCGCATGGACCCGGACGTGCCGCTCTGCGTGCCCGAGGTGAACCTCGACGCGGCGCGCACCCGCCCGAAGGGCATCATCGCCAACCCGAATTGCTCGACGATCCAGCTGGTCGTGGCGCTCAAGCCGCTGCACGACGCCGCCAAGATCACGCGCATCTTCGTCGCGACGTATCAGGCCGTGAGCGGCGCGGGCGCCGGCGCCGTCGCGAGCCTCGAGGCGCAGCAGCGGCAGCTCGCGGCTGGGCAGCCGATCGAGCGCGGCGCCCTCCCCGGCATCCTCGCGGGCAACCTGCTGATGAGCTGGAAGGTCGACCCGGCGACGCTCTACCAAGAGGAAGAGCTGAAGATGATCTACGAGACGCGCAAGATCTTCGGGGACGACACCATCCGCGTGTCGCCGACGACCGTGCGCGTGCCCGTCGTCAACGGGCACAGCGAGGCGGTGACGATCGAGACGGAGCGCGCCATCTCGCCGGAGCAGGCGCGCGCGCTGCTCGCCCTCGCCCCGGGCGTAGAGCTGATGGACGACTTCGCGCAGGGCATCTATCCGCAGCCGCGCGACGCCTCGGGCAAGGACGCCGTGCTCGTCGGGCGCATCCGCGACGACCTCGGGCGCGCGCCGGGCGCGCACGGGCTCTCGCTGTGGATCGTCGGGGACAACCTGCGCAAGGGCGCGGCGCTCAACGCCGTGCAGATCGCCGAAGGGCTGCTCCTCGGGCGTTGACGAAATGTCAGCCGGCCGCGCGCGCGTCGGCGCGGCTCTGTCAGAATGGCGGAGTCGCTCGCACGGCCGTTCGCGGTACGCCTACAAAACACAGTGCAAGCGGAGTGGAGCGGACCTTGCTAAGAGTCGTCCCGAACATGGCCCGACACGTCTCCACGGCGCTCGCCGTCCTCTCTGGCTCCCTCGCCCTGCTCACCTTCGCGAGCGTCGGGCACGCGCAGCTCACGGTCACCGTCAACGCCGTGCAGGACCGCGACGTGAGCACGCGCCCGCTGACCTCGCCCTACCTGTTCAGCAAGGTGGAGTGCGACGGCGCGAAGGAGCTCGATCTGACGATCGCGGGGATCCCGACGGGCTCCTCTGTGCTCGACTTCTGGAGCGGGACCGGCTGCGATCAGGTCGAGCCGCGCACGTCGACGACGAGCTCCGCGTGCACCTACTTGTTCTCGCTGACGAGCTTCTCGACGCCGAGCGCGCAGTTCTGGGGCGGCGAGGTGACGGTGCCTGACCTCGGCGGCTGCACGACGACCGCAGACAACACGAGCGTCAACATCTACATCCTCGCGGCGACCTCGGAGCACACGAGCGAGACGATCACGAGCTTCGCGCAGCTCGCCACGGCCTTCGACGTCGTGGCGCCCGCGCCCCCGACGGGGGTCACGGGCGGCTCGGGCAGCAGCGCGGTGCCGGTCTCGTGGACGGGCACGACGGGGACGGTCAACGGCTACCGCGTGTACGTCGGCTCGGTCACGTCGAGCGCGGAGGGCGGCGCGTGCAGCGCGGGCGGGCTCGTCGCGGGCGAGGCTCCGCCTGCGAGCGCGACCCTCGCCGCGACGGCGTCGGGCACGGCGGGGAGCGTCAACCTCAACCTGGCGACGCTCGGGCTCGCGATCGGCGACAGCGTGAGCGTCGGGGTCGTCGCGCGGGACACCGCGCTCAACGAGGGCGTGCTCTCGAACCTCAGCTGCGTGACGCGCGTCGAGACGTGCGGCTATCTCTGTCAGCGCGGCGGCACGATCTCGACGTGCAGCGCAGTACCTGGCGCGCGGCGCGCGGGCGGGGCGGTCGGCGCTGCGCTCGCGGGGCTGATGCTCGTCGGGCTGGGCATGCGGGTACGTCGCAGCAGGAGCGTCCGATGAGCCGCCGATGGATGGGGATCGTGGTCGCGTTCGTGGCGCTCAGCGCTGGCGCGCTCGGCTTGCCGAAGGTCGCTGCGGCGCAGGACGCCGTCGCTGAGTGGTCGGAGCCGACGAGCCCGGACTCGCCCGAGCGCTTTGCCCTCGAGCTGAGGTTCGGACCGTACACGCCGGACACGCAGGACACCGCGTTCGACAAGGTGTTCGGCGGCTCGTCCCTGCTGATCGCGGGCGAGTTCGACGTCGCGCCGTTCCGCATCGCGGACGTGCTGACGCTCGGCATCGGCGGCGGCATCGGCTACGTCAGCTACTCGGGCGTCGCGAGCACGCTCGACGGCACGACGACGAGCGAGAAGACGTCGCTGACGCTCGCCCCGATGAACGTGCTCGCGGTGGTGCGGGTCATCGCCCTGCCCCGCTTGCTCTCCATCCCGCTCGTCTTCACCGGCAAGCTCGGCCTCGACCTCGTGTACTGGAGCTCGAGCACGGGCAGCGCGCAGCAGGGCGAGGGCGTGAGCCCTGGGCTCCGCTGGGCGGTGCAGGGCGCGCTCGAACTCGACTTCTTCGAGCCGCGCGCGGCGCGGGCGCTCGACGACGAGTGGGGCATCAACCACTCGTTCCTCTTCTTCGAGCTGTACGGCTCGAGCGCGGGCGGCAGCTCGCTCCCCGTGGGCACGCCGCTCGGCTGGGCGACGGGCCTCGGGTTCAACTTCTGAGATGAGCGAGCCGCCGGTGAGCCTGCACGGGGTGCGGCTCGTGGTCGCCTACGACGGCGCTGACTTCGCAGGCTGGCAAGAGCAGCCCGCGCAGCGGACCGTGCAGAGCGTGCTCGAGGAGGCGATCTCGAGCATGGCCGGGCACGCCGTCAAGGTGCGCGGCGCCGGGCGCACGGACTCGGGAGTGCACGCCGAGGGGCAGGTCGCCGCCTTCGACGCCGTGCGCCTGATCCCGCCGCGCGGCTGGATGCTCGGCATCAACCGCCTCCTCCCGGTGGACCTCGCGGTGCGCGCCGCGTTCGAGTGCGCGCCCGGCTACAACCCGCGCTACGACGCGCTCGACAAGCTGTACCGCTACGTCCTGCTGCTCGGGGACCCGCGCGATCCGCACTGGCGCGGGCGCGCCTGGCACGTCGCGCGCGTGCACACCGACGGCGACGGCAGCCGCCGCCACGACCTCGACGCGCTCCGCGCCGGCGCGGCGCGACTCGTCGGGACGCACGACTTCGGCGCGTTTCGGGCGGCCGACGACGAGCGCGCGGTGACGGTCCGTACAATCCACGACATCCAGGTATTGCCGACTTACCTCGGGCACCCGGACCTCCTCGCCATCGAGGTGCGCGGCACGGCGTTCCTCAAGCAGATGGTGCGGATCCTCGTCGGCACGCTGCTCGAGGTCGGTCGCGGCAAGCGGGCGCCAGAGTCGCTGTCCGCGCTGCTCGTGCCGGGCGCCGCCCGCGGGAGCGCTGGCATCACTGCGCCGGCGCACGGGCTGACGATGGTGCGAGTGCGCCTCGGCAAGAAGGACGCCGAGCGCGCGGCGGCGGGCGAGCCCTAGACCTTCGAGGGAGCGTCCTCGCGGCTGCGCGCGCGGCGCGGCGTGTCGTCGAGGGGCATCGCGGCGAGCGCGGCGATCTCTTTCCGGACGCGCTGCATCGAGCCCTCGAGGCCGAGCGACTCGAGCTCGAGCGGCGAGATCGGCGCGCCGATGTGCACGCTGACGTCGCCCGAGCGGATCATGCGCGAGTGCCGCGGCAAGAGCGCGCGCGTCCCGCGGATGCCGATCGGCACGACGGGTACGCCCGCCCGCAGCGCAAGGTGAAAGCCGCCCTTCTTGAAGACGGCGACCGCCTCCCGCTCGTTGCGGGTCCCCTCCGGGAACACGACGATCGACGCGCCGCCGCGCACGACGCGCGCAGCCTCGTCGATCGCCTCGATGGCCTGCGTGCGCTGGCGGCGGTCGATGAAGACGTGCCCGCCGACCTCCATCGCGGCGCCGAGGATCGGCACGCTGCGCAGCTCTTTCTTGGCGAGAAAGCCGGGCATCAGCGGCAGCGCCTCGATCAGCGCGACGATGTCGACGTGGCTCTGATGGTTCGCCATGAAGAGGTACGTGCCCGCGGGGTCGACGCGCTCCGCGCCGTGGGTCTCGACGCCCATGCCCCAAGCGCGCGCGAGCCCCGCGGCCCACGTCTGCTCGAGGCGGCGAAAGCGCTCGCCGTCGCCGCTGAGCGCGTGCACGCCGATCAGCCCCGCGCAGACGGAGGCGGTCCAGGAGCCGGTGAAGAGCAGGCGCAGCGTGCCGGAGACGGTGGGCATCGGGTGCGAATGCATAGCGGACAACCTCGTGGCCCGTCGAGGGGCTACGCTCACGGCGTGCAGACCGTCGGCTGGATGACCGCAGCGCTCAGCGCCCTCGCCCTCTGCGGCGCGACATCGGCGCGCGCCCAGGACGCGGTCGCGCCGAAGGTCGCGGTCGTCGTCGTCGGGGACGCGGACGCGCGCCTGCGCGCAGCGGCGGTGCGCGTCGAGGACGCCGTCGTCGGTGGAGGGCTACGGGTCGCCGACGACCTCGGGCTGCGCGGCGCGCTCCGCGGTGAGCCCGCGCCGACGGAGGACGACGGGCTCGCGAGCGTGCGGCGCGTGCGGCGGGCGCTCAGGCTGAGCGAAGCCGAGGACGCGCCCAACCTCGCGCGCCTCGGGCGCATGGCCGGGGCGGCGCTCGTCG
>CAIUAC010001062.1 GCA_903896985.1 uncultured Sandaracinus sp. | reverse complement strand
TGCGCGCTGGCTTCGCTCGCGCCTTGACCGCCGACGCGGGCTGAGCCGAAAGGCCGAGCTCCACGCGCAAGACCGCGCCGGTGTGGCTCGCCTCGACGCGCGCGACGTCCTCGGGCGTGCCCTGCGCGACGAGCTGACCGCCTCCCGCGCCGCCCTCGGGCCCGAGGTCCACGACCCAGTCAGCCGCGACGATGACGTCGGTGTGGTGCTCGATGACGACGACCGTATCGCCGCGCTCGACGAGGCGCTCGAGGAGCGCGAGCAAGTGGCGCACGTCCTCGCGATGAAGGCCCGTCGTGGGCTCGTCCATGACGTAGAGGGTCGGACCGCCCGCCGCCGTGCCGAGCTCCGCGACGAGCTTGAGGCGCTGCGCCTCACCGCCAGAGAGCGTGTTGGAAGGCTGCCCGAGCTTGAGGTAGCCGAGGCCGAGTTCGCTGAGCGTCCGCAGGGGTGCGGCGACCTTCGGGAAGGCGTGCAGCTGCGCGGCGGCCTCGGCGATGTCGAGCTGGAGGAGCTGCGCGGCGTCGAGCCCGTGCAGCTTCGCGCGCAACGTCTCCTCGGTGAAGCGCGCGCCGCCGCAGGTGTCGCAAGGCACGAGCACCTCGGGCATGAACGACATCTCGACGGTGAGCGCGCCGTTGCCGTCGCACGCCGGGCAGCGCCCCTCGGCGACGTTGAAGGAGAAACGGCTCGCCGTGTAGCCCGCGGCGCGCGCCTCGGGAGTCGCTGCGAGCAAGCGTCGTAGCTCGTCCCACACGCCGACGTACGTCGCGGGCACGCTGCGCGGCGTGCGGCCGATCGGCGACTGATCGACCTCGATGGCGCGCTTGAGGTGCTGCACGCCCTCGATCGCGCGGTGCGCTCCGGGGAGCTCCGTCTCGAGCTCGAGCGCCCGACGCGCGGCGCGCAGGAGCACGTCCCGCGTGAGCGTGCTCTTGCCGCTGCCGCTGACGCCGGTCACCGCGACGAGGCGACCGAGCGGGACAGAAAGATCGACGCCGCGCAGGTTGTGCTCAGTCGCGCCGCGGACGACGAGGCGCGGAGTCTCTGCGGTGACCGCGCGCCGCTGCGCAGGCACCAGCGGGCCGCGCGCGAGCGAGACTCCGGTGACCGACGAGGGGTCCGCGAGCACGGCACTCGCTGCGCCCGCCGCGACGATACGCCCACCGCCCGTGCCACCGCCCGGGCCGACGTCGACGAGATAGTCCGCCGCGCGGATGGTGTCGCTGTCGTGCTCGACGACGAGCACCGAGCAGCCCTTGTCGACCAGCGCGCGCAAGGCGAACAGGAGCTTCGCCGTGTCGCGCGGGTGCAGCCCGATCGTCGGCTCATCGAGCACGTAGAGGATGCCGGTGAGCCCACTGCCGAGCTGCGCCGCGAGGCGCACGCGCTGCGTCTCGCCGCCGGAGAGCGTGTTGGCCGCCCGATCGAGCGCCATGTAGCCGAGGCCGACCTGCTCGAGAAATGCGAGCCGCGCGGCGAGCTCGTGGAGCGGCGCCTCGCCGACCTCGTGCGCGCGCCCTTC
>CAIUAC010001061.1 GCA_903896985.1 uncultured Sandaracinus sp. | reverse complement strand
CAACACGACGGCGTGCGTCCCGTCGCGCCACGCCCTCTTGAAGCGATAAACGACCTGCCCGTCGTCGCGGAGCGCGAGGCGGTCGAGCGCCAGCGGAGGCCGCGCCATGTACCGCAATACGTCCTCGAGCCGCTGTCGGTCGCGGCCGTCGACAATGGTCGCGAGAGTCGGAGTACGCCTGCCTCTCCCGCCCAACGTACGAGGTGCACGGAATCCCCCTCCATGGTCATGGAGAGGGGAAATGAGCGTGCCTCGTACGACGTGGGGGACAGGTGAAGACTCCTTGCTGCAAGACGCCAGCACCGGCTGATCATGGGTGAGCAGCGAATCGATCGACGCCTGCCTCTCCCGCTCATTGCACGAGCTGCACACACTCCCCCTCTCCACGTTCGTGGAGAGGGGTATTTGGCGCACTCCGCACAATGCGGGGAGAGGCCCGGAGCGAGCGCGACACCGCGCAGCACCGTCTCCTCGGGGCGTCGGCGCGAATAGCCGTCTGCACGAGCAGCGGGGGCAAGTTCGGCACAAGCGGCGGCAACGGCGGACACCGCCGCTCATCGGCCCAGCGTCGCCGCGGGCGTCTGCGCGTGTGCTCGATCTCAGCCGCGCAGCACCTTGTTGCCGCGGCCGCCGCGCGCGCACCCGCAACGGCCTCGGCGGAGGCGCCGACGGCCCCGCGATCGACGCCGAGGAGCCCACCTCGCCGGCCACGCCGATGCCGTTCAACGGCGGCCCGCCGTTCACGTCCTGACCGCTCACGTCCTGACCGCTCACGTGCTGACCGCGCCCGCGGGGCGCCGCTCCCTCGAGGACGCGGCGCCCCGTCAGTGTCGAGAGGCGCGCTCCGGCCGCGGTTGGCGGGGCGAACGGCGGGGTCTACTTCCCGAAGCGGCCCTCGCCCGAGTGGTTCGTGGTGGATCTCCTCAAGCACCACGACATGGCAGGCGTCGCGCTCAGCGAGCTGCGAGCGAACCTCGTCGCCACGCTGCGGCTCGGGCGCTGGAACGTCGCGACGCTGCGCGAGATGGTCGCGACGTACGGGACGAAGTCGATTGCCGCGCTCATCGAGGGCTGCATCGCGGAGGCGCGGGCCACGTGAGCTTCGTCCACGACGATCGCGACTTTCCGCAGCTGCTCACACTCGTGACGGAGGAGACGCGCATCGCACCTGCGCTCGTCGAGAAGGACTACTGAGTCACGCACTGCATGTGGGCGCTCTGCCCAACGCTTTTGTCATCCCAAGCGTGAAGGTCGAAGTCGACCAGAAGCCGCAGGACAAGTACGCGCGCAGCATCAACCTCATCGGCCGCTACCCGGGCGTGCTGCTCGACCAACTCACAGAGACGATGAGCCCCTACGTGTTCTTCGAGGTCGGCCGCGCGCGCGTCGTGCCGTTCGTCGAACGGCCTCTCACGTCGTTCGTTCACGACTTCCTCGAGCGTCGTGGGCAGCTCGAGGCCTACACCGACAACCGCCCACGCGCGGTGCGGTGTGTCCATCCGCTCGTCACGCTCCTCGAGAAGCTCGACGCGCTCTCGCGTCGGTACGCTCGCGAGCCCGTGGAGCCGGATGGTTTCGCGCGCCACTACGAAGACGCGGCGCACATCATCCGCTCGCTCGATCGCCTGCCCGCGATCGAGCAGTCACCCCGCGCCCTCGCTGACGACATGCTGCGCGAGAAGGACATCGCAGAGATGCCGAGCGACGACGAGCCCGCGCTCGTACTCCCCGACGCCGCACGACGAGCGGCGGTCGACCGCGCGCTCGCCCGGATCTCGACGATGTTCTGGGGCCCGCGTGTT
>CAIUAC010001060.1 GCA_903896985.1 uncultured Sandaracinus sp. | reverse complement strand
CGGGGTGCAGCCCCTTCATCTCGCTCGCGCGCAGCATCACCCGCACGGTCTGCACGCGCCCGGGGAAGGGCTGCACGAACTTCCACGAGATGAGCTCGTCGTGCAGCTTCCTGCCGAACGTCCCGGCGATGCTGCGAACAGCGCGCTCGAAGCCGAGGCGGCGCGCGAGCCCGGTGAAGCCGACGTCGACGTGCACGACGTACGGGCGCCCGGCTTGCACGAGGATGTACACGTCGTTGACGCGCTCGACCTTCGCGCCGTTCACGTCGACGATCTGCTTGTCGTAGAGCGTGTCGCGCAGGAGCAGCTGGTTGTCCTTGATGACGACGGGCGCGCCCTCGACGTCGTGCAGGTCGAGGCGACGACCCTTGCTCAGGGACACGAGGGACGGAACATCCGTCGGCACCGACGCGCGCTTCCTGCGGTTCAGCAGGATCATCGTGTCGACGCGCGGATAGGGATTTCCCTCGACGATGGTGACGACGAGGTCGTCGACCTTGCCGAGATACGCGCCGGACTTGCCGTAGACCTTCTTCCCGAGCAGCTCGGAAAGGAAGCAGAAGGGCGCGCTCGTGACCACATCCGACACGGGCGTTAAGGCAGTCATGACCGGCCACCTCGTCGGAGGATGGTTGCTTCTGGGGCGGCGCGTTCCGCCGCGTCGCCTTTAGAGCACCCCGCCGCGCGGTTCAAGCGAAGATCGCGCGACACCGCGTTTTCTCCGGCGGGCCGGGCTCAGGTGACGGCGCCGGTGCGGTCCAGCTTGTGGCAGCCGTGTCGCGCACCTCGCAGCGCCGCGCGGAGGGCGCTCTCGCCGAGCGTCGTCGCTGCTCCGCCTGCCCTCGCAACGAGGCGGCGCCGCCTGTCCGCGGTCGACCCGCTCACCCCTGCGTGCGCCGCCCACGGCGGGGCACGCGCAGCCTCCGCTGAGTGCTGCCAACACGGCGGAGCGCGCCGCGCTCGTCGGCCCCGTCGAGTCGCCCCTCGAGCGCCCGTCCTCCCCACCGACGAACCCCGCGTCTAGAAGTTCGGCGCGGGGCGACCGGTGATCTTCTGCACTGCCTCCTTGAACAGGGCGATGTTCTGCGGTGAGTCGGGCTCCATCGCGGCCCTCGACGACGGGACCTTGGTGTCCTGCGCGAGCTGGATCTTCGCGCCCATGCCGTGGGAGTCGGATACGTACTTGTAGTACTTGAGTAGTTTCTCAGCCATGGCGCTCCCTAGAAGTTCGCGAGTGCATCGATGTACGGTTTGGCTTCGGGGCCCCAGGCTGAAGGCGGCTGAATCTTCCAGCCGCAAGTGGCGTCTCCCTTGCCGACGCAGACAGGCTCCATCACGATGAGTTTGCTGCCGAAGAACGCGGTCGACCAACCCGAGGCATATCCCGCGAGCGACCAGCAGACTGGCTCGCTCGACTTCTCGTTGAAGCAGAGGTGTTGCTCCGCTTCGTAGGAGTTCGTCCAGACTCCCGTGAAGAAGAAGTCACCCTTCGCGCGGTCGTATCGGATCTCGCTCGGCGTCGCCTGGACGACACCCTCCCAAGTGTGAATGACCGGCCCCGAGGCGAGCAGGTCCATCTCGGTGTCGAACTCGTAGTTGATCTTCATCTGCATGAAGTCGGCATAGCCGTTCTGGTAGCCAAACCTCAGGAAGAACTCGCGCGCCTTCTCGAGGCCGAGCGTCTCGATCAGGTTCTGTCGGAGCAGGCCAATCGCGTTGACGTCGAAGAGGACCAGACGAGTGTCTCGAAAGGTCGTCATCCCGGTCTCGAGACTGAACTTGAGCTCCGCTGGGAGGTTGAAGTCGGTAGCTTTCATGCGCTCTTCCTCGCGATAGGAGCCGTCGTCAGGCCAGGGATGGCTGCCGGCGGGGCAGCCACGGTTCGTTCATCCGGAGCAACCCCGGTCGAAGCGACTGGAATCGGCACCGCTGCCCAGAACTTTAGTGGGGGCGCTCACCGTCGTGCTGATTTCTCTCCAGGGCGCGGAGGCCCGCGCTGCAACCTCGTCTCGGTGCGGCCGGGCTCGACGGATCTTCGCCCTCGTACGCTGCGGTCGTTCCGTGCGACGCTCTGCTTACTGCCCATGCCCAACGAGTGTGCAAGGCGACGTTCCTCGCGCGACGGCGCGTTTCACGTCGTGATCGGCGCGGCGCTCACCGTGATGGTCGCATGCTCTGACCCCGCCCCGTCCGCGGTGCCCGACGCGGGGCGCCCGGATGCCGGCGCCGACACCGACGCGGGTCCAGGCACGCTCGAGCAGCAAGCGCTCTTCGAGGGCGGCGCAGACGGCTATCGCGTCTACCGCATTCCCGCGCTCGTCACGACGAACATGGGCACTTTGCTCGCGTTCGCCGAGGGGAGGCAGTCGCTCGAGGACGACGGAAACATCGACCTCGTGCTCCGCCGCAGCGAGGACTCCGGCGCGACCTGGTCGAGCCTCGCGGTCGTCGTCGACGTCGGCGCGGACACGGCGGGCAATCCCACGCCGGTCGTCGCGCGGACGAGCGGGCGAGTGTGGCTCCCCTACTCCACGAACCCCGGCGCGGACGCGCTGTCCCGCTCTGTGTGGCTGACCTACAGCGACGATGAGGGCCAGTCTTGGTCGGCGCCGCAGGACCTCACGCCCGACGTGAAGCCCGCCGGCTGGACCTGGTACGCGACCGGCCCGGGGCGCGGCATCGAGCTCAGCAGCGGCCGGCTGCTCGTGCCCTGCGATCACGTCGACGAGCTCGGGGTGCGCGCGTCGCACGTGATCTACAGCGATGACCAGGGTGACACTTGGCACCTCGGCGGCTCTGCGGGCGCCGACACCGACGAGGCGACGGTCGCGGAGCTCTCCGATGGGCGCGTCGTGCTCAACATGCGCTACGAGGGCGCGACCCGCGCGCGCGCCGTCGCGACGAGCGACGACGGCGGGCTCAGCTGGTCCGCGACGACGCTCGACGAGAGCCTGCCGGAGCCCGGCTGCGAGGGCAGTCTGCTCGCGGCGCCGGAGGGCCTGCTCTTCGCGAACCCCGCGACGACGACGAGGTTCCCGCGCGACCATGTGACCGTTCGTTTGAGCACCGACGATGGCGCGAGTTGGCCGTATGCGCGGCTCCTCTCGGAGGGCCCCTCCGCGTACACCTCCCTCACGCGCTTGCCCGATGGGCGCTTCGCGATCCTCTGGGAGAGCGGGCGCACGCTGCCCTACGACCGGATTCGCTTCGCGCGCTTCGACCTCGCGTGGCTCGGCGTGAGCGCTCCGTAGCGCGGCGCCGAACGTGTTCGCCGCGCGCGGCTCAGCGCACGAGCGGGTTGATGAAGTGCACCGGCAGCGTGACCTGGAGGGCCGTCCGCGCGCCGAGGAGCGCGTCGGGCACGCGGGCGAAGGGCATCGCGCGCTCGATCGCGACGAGCGCCGCAGCGTCGAGGTCTGGGAAGCCCGCTGAGCGCAGGAGGCGCGGCGGCGCGGCGAGCGAGCCGTCGGGGCGCAGCACGATGCGGTAGACGCTCGTGCCCTGATCCATCGAGAGCTGCCG
>CAIUAC010001059.1 GCA_903896985.1 uncultured Sandaracinus sp. | reverse complement strand
CGGCGGGCGGCGGGGTGACAGGCGCAGCGGCGGGCGGCGGGGTGGCGGGCGCAGCAGCGGCGGGCGCAGCGGCGGCGGGCGGCGGCGTCAGCAGGAGCGGGTCGATGACGAGCTCACGACCCTCGACGACCTGCGCGACGGCGCTCGCGACCTCGTTGGCGCCGTCGAAGACCTTGAGCGTGTACTGACCGGCGGCGATGTTCGTGAACTTGTACTCGCCGTTCGCCTCGACCGTCCCGACGGCGCTGAGGTTGGCGAGGACGTGCAGCTGCCCGCGCACGTGCGCGATCTGTCGATCCCGGATGGGCCAGGTGCCCGGCTGCGTCACGCGCACGGTGCGCGCCTGCCCCGACGAGGTGGCCTCCGCGGAGAAGCCGTCGAGCCCCTCGGCGAAGAGCTCGTGCGCGAAGTCGTCGCGGTTCTCGATGCGCACGACCGTGTCGGGGCGCACGACGATGGTCGACGGCGAGAGCGAGCCGCCGACGAGCGTCACGGACGCGCGGTTCTCCGCGCCGGCTTGCGGCGGCCCGAGCAGGACCACCGCGAGCTGCCGGACCATGTCGACGCGGCGCGGGCGCGGGTCGAGGAAGCCGTTCCACTCCTCCCAGTAATACGGCCTGCGCTCGTCAGCGCCGGGGGCGGGAAGGTAGCCGTCGGGCGCGCGCAGCATCCCCTTCAGATCCACGGCGAGCGCCGAGGTCGAGAGCAGCGCCGTCGCGGCGACGCAGGCGGCTGCGCCCACGCCGAGCACGGCCGTCGGGACAGAGAAGCTCGGGAACGAGCGGTGCGGTCGGGGAGTCGGGTCGCTCATCGAAAACCCTTCGCAGGCAGCGGTTTTACGCCGGGCCCGCATGGTACGCGGGCGCACGTTCCGCGGTCAACGCGGACCTGCGTCCCGCGCCGCCGGGCTCGCGCGTTGCCGAGTCCTCCGCGCGCGCCTAGCTTCGCGCCGTGTCGAACGACGAACTCCTGACGATCCGCCTCGCCTACAGCCCCGACGCCGACGACGCCTTCATGTTCTGGGCGCTCCGCGAGGGTCATATCGACCCCCGCGGGCTGCGCTTCACGCACGTGCGCGCCGACACCGAGTCGCTCAACCGCTCCGCCGAAGACCCCGACGCGCCCGACGTCAGCGCCGTCTCGATCCACCAGTACGCCTACCTCGCGGACCGCTGGCTGCTCCTGCCGCACGGCGGCTCCGTCGGCGTCGGCTACGGCCCGGTGCTCGTCGCCCGCGAGGCGCGCGACCCCGCGAGCCTGCGCACCGGGCGCCTCGGCGTGCCCGGCGTGCGCACGACCGCGTACCTCGTGCTGCGCCTCCTGCTCGGCGCGGACTTCGAGGCCGTGATCGTGCCGATCGCCCCGTTTCGTCGGGCGTTCGACGCAGTGCGCGGCGGCGAGGTCGACGCGACGCTGCTGATCCACGAGGGGCGCCTCCTCTACGAGCGCGAGGACCTGCACCGCGTCCTCGACCTCGGCGAGGCGTGGCAGGCGCTCACCGCGCTCCCGCTGCCGCTCGGCGGGAACGTCATCCGCAAGGACCTCGGCGCGGAGACCATCGCGCGCGTCTCGGCGGTGCTGCGCGAGAGCATCGCCTACGCGCTCGCGCACCGCGACGAGGTGATCGACTGGCTCGTCTCGAGCGAGACGCGCGAGGGCGTGCCCCGCGACCGCGCGATGATCGACCGCTACCTCTCGATGTACGCCAACGCGGACACGCTCGACTACGGCGCCGAGGGGCGCCGCGCGATCGCCGATCTGCTCGCGCGCGGGCACGCCGCCGGGCTGATCCCGCACGCCGTCGACGTCGAGTTCGCGCCGTAGCGCGGCGCGCGCAGGCTCAGCGAATCACCCACTCGCCGCGATAGGTCGGGAAGCTCGCCGCGAAGCGCCCGAAGTGCTCGACGGTCAGCCAGATCGAGCCCTCCACCTGATACGGGATGGTGAACGTCGTCCGGCGCCCGCTCGAGATCGCCTGGAGCGACTCTGTCGCGAGCTGTCGGACGAGCCCGAGCACCTGCTCCGGGTCGAGCTGCAGGCGGACGCTGACGCGCGCGGTCGAGCGCGGCGCGATCGTGCGGATGCGCAGGTTCTCGAGGCGCTCCTCGCCCGTCGCCACGGCCAGCAGAAACCCCGCCGCGGCGCGCCCGAAGTCGCTCAGGTCGCGGATCTCGGGCTCGCTCGACTCGCACGAGGTCGTCGTGTCCTGCGGGCAGGTCGCGGGGTCGTCGCACATCGTGATGCACGCGGCGCCCAGGTTTTGCTGGCCGCGCGCGTCGGGGTACGCCGTGAAGGCGACGAGCGCAGAGACCACCGGCAGCGGCACCTCGGCGACGTTCTCGACGTCCAGCCCGACGTCGAACGCGAAGCTCATCTGCTCGCGCGACGGCACGCCGCCGAACGCCAGGCAGAGCAGCGGGTTCGGCGCGACGCGCGCGCAGTAGTAGCCCGCCATCATCTGCGCGGTCGGCGCGCGCACGAGGCGCACCTCGGCGACCGAGACGTGCGGCGTCGGCGGCTGCCCGCCCGGCACCGGCATCCCCGGCCACTGCAGGCCCGCGCAGCCCGCGGCGAGCGCGCAGAGCGCGACGAACAACGCACCTCGAACGATTGGAAGACGACGCGCGTCGGTCGGCATGAGGGGCCTCAGATCAGTAGAAAAGCGGGGGCTGCGAGCGTCCGACGGAGTCAGCCGCTCAGAAACTCAACGGGTCGCGCGCGCCTCAGACCGGCGGCGGCGCGTAGTAGTCGACCACGTCGATCGGCTGCTTCGAGAGGCGCACGTCGATCACCTTCCGAGAGCCGAGCAGATCGCCGCCGACCTGCAGCGGCATCGTCTCGTCGAAGTGGATCGACACGCGCTCGCAGAGAAAGTCGTGGATCGTGTCGCTGCGATACGTGCCGTCCCAGATCTTGCGGATGTGCAGCGCGACCTGCGCGCTCGTGATGTCGACGACGCGCAGCGAGAAGCGGTCCTCGCGCTCGTCGGCATACGGGAAGATCCGCGCGCCGAAGCCCCAATAGGGGATCGTCGCGAACGCCACCATGCGCGAGGGCCCGTCGTACACGACCTCGCCTTTGTGAATCCCCGGCCCGAGCGGGCGCCCGTCTTGCCCCATCACGATGACGTCCTCGCCCTCGTTGATGATGCGGACGTGCGGGTGCGGGCGAAACAGAAACTCCGGCAAGGAGCGCGTGACGACCGAGGTCAGGTACGTCGCGCCGCCGCCCGCGAAGCGCTTGAGCACCGGCGTGCGCGCGAACATCTCTCGCGTCTGCTGGTAGTGATCGAGCGAGATCGAGTCGATGCCGAGCCCGGCGAACGGCGTCAGCGTGCCCTCGACGTCGAGCAGGCGCAGCTTGCGCGAGCCGCCGGTCTTTCGGAGCCTGCCGAGGTCCGCGACGATGCCCGTGCCCTTGTCGTCGTGCGCGCCGAGCACCCACGCGATCGCGTTGCCCGTGCCGAGGCGCAGAAAGCCGAAGCGCGGCCACCTCTTGCCGAGCGCGTCGCACTCCTGCGTCACCCAGGTCACGACCTGCACGAAGGTGCCGTCGCCGCCGCCCGTCAGCACGGTCGGATAGCCGCGCTGCGCGATCGTGCGGGCGATCTCGCGGCCCTCTTCGAGCGAGCGCGACACGAACAGGTCGCCGCTCTGCACGATCTGATCGAGCATCTCGACGAGGTCGTCGGTGACGCGCTTGGCGTTGCCGTTGACGACGATCGCGACCCGGTCTTGCCAGGTGCTCGACGCGCCGACGTGCTGAGGCGTTTCAGCCATGGAGCAGCACGCCGGCGGCTTGAGTCATCAGCATGACGAGATCAGAAGAGATCCTTCAGCGTGACCTCGGCGACCTTCTTCGTCGTCAGCAGCGTGTTGACGGCGCGGAGGATGCGCGTCTTCGCCGGGCCGTTCACTTCGGCGCCCGCGAGCGCGGCGTCGAGCGTCGGCTGCGTGATCGCGCGGCCCGAGCGCGGCTTCACCTTCGGCTCGAGCTTGGCCTTGGCCTTCTCGTCGCCGGCCTTGGCCTGCGTCTTGAGGAGCTTCAGCGCGCGGTCCGCCGGGCGGAGCTGCTCGAGCTCTTTCGAGACCGCCACGAGGCGGCGGGCGTCGATCTTCTTCGTCTTCAGGAAATCGGAGAACTTGCTCATCGTCGTGTCCGTCTGTGCTTTCCCCTGCGGGTGCAGGTGGGCGTTCTTGCGCGCGCGGCGGCTGGTCGCGGCCGAAACGCGGGGCCCGAGCGTAGCGAACGCGGGTCGTCGGGACAAGGTGAGGCGTTGTCTCCATACGGGGGTTCCCCGGGCTCCGGGGAGTCGCGCCCCCTCCCCAGCCCTCCCCCGGGCCCCGGGGGAGGGAGTTTCCCGGAAGGGCCCACCGTCGCAGCGGTGCGTCGAGAGGCGGTGTGCGCTGGCGCGGCCGCCGCACATTGCCGGGGGCGGCGCGCGAGGGGCTGCGG
>CAIUAC010001058.1 GCA_903896985.1 uncultured Sandaracinus sp. | reverse complement strand
GCCGCGAGCGTGCGCGGCGCAGCCCTCCGCGTCGCCGGGCGCGCGTCGGGCGAGCGCGTCGGAGCGTGCCGCGCTCCGGGCCGGACCTGCACACTCGCGCAGTACGCGTTTGCCATTCGGCGAGGCGCCTGATAACCCCAACGCCTGAATGGCAGCCGAGGAGACGCCGCACGCAGGGATCAGGACGCACCGTCCGTTGCCCTCCGTCGACATTCCGGTGCTGCGCGGCGACCGCCAGGCGAGCCGCACTCGGCAGATGATCACGACGGCGGCGGTCGTCGCGGCGCTCGGCAGCGGCGCCGCGGCTGCGCTGGTGTTGCCGGGACTGCTCGGCGGGCACGGCGAGGTGCGGCGCCCGGGTGAGCCCGCCGTCCCCGTCGCGCTCGGCGCGCCGCACCACTCGGACGACGCCGGCAGCGCGCCGCTCCTCGTGCTGGTGGCACAGCGACCGATGATCGCGGCGCCCCCAACCTTGGACGGTGGCCTCCGGCCGCTCGACGACGTCACGCCGACGGCGCCGGGCGCCTCGACGCGGCGGACGATCCCGTTCGGGCACGCCGGCGGCTTCCAGCCCGCGCTGATCGCGGCTGGCTCGACCCGCGAGGAGTCGCAGGAGGTGATCGACGCCCTGACGCGGGTGCTCGACTTCCGCCGCTGCCGCCCCGAGGACCAGCTGACCTACGAGCGGGACGGCGCCGGCAAGCTGATGCGCTTCGAGTACCGCGCCGACCGCACGCACGTCTACGAGGCGGTCCGCGGCAGCGCGGGCACGCTCGTCGGGCGGCAGGTCGAGGTGCCGATCCAGCGCACTCGCGTCACCAAGGGGGGGTACGTCGGGGGCTCGCTCGGGGACGCGCTCGACCACAACGGCCTCGGGCGCTCGCTCGTCGGCGTCTTCGTCGACACCTTCTCGAGCGTCGTGAACTTCGGCACGCAGACGCGGAGCGGCGACGCCTTCCGCGTCATCGTCGACGAGGAGCGCATCGACGGGGAGTTCCTGCGCTACGGGCAGGTGTACGCGCTCGAGTACACCGGGGCGCGCTCCGGGGCCCACCAGGCGTTCTTCTACACGCCGCACGACGCCGAGGGAGACTTCTTCGACGAGACGGGGCGCTCGATGCACGGCGGCTGGCTGCGGACGCCGGTCGCCTACGACCACCTCTCGTCGCCCTTCGACCCGCACCGGATGCACCCGGTGCTGCACCGGGTCATGCCGCACAACGGGCTCGACTTCGCGGCGAGCAGCGGCACCCCCGTGTGGGCGGCGGCCGAGGGCACGATCATCTGGGCGGGCGAGAAGGGCGCGAACGGCAACCTGATCGGCATCCGGCACGCCGACGGTTTCGAGTCGTATTACGCGCACTTGTCCCGCATCGAGCGCGGCATCCACGTGGGCGTCGAGGTCCGGCAGCGGCAGGTGATCGGCGCCGTCGGCACGACGGGGCGCTCGACGGGCCCGCACCTGCACTTCGGCCTCAAGCGGCGCGGGGCGTTCGTGGACCCCGCCCGTCACCTCAACGGCCCCGGGCGGATGATGGCCGCCGCCGCCCTGCCCGCCTTCCGTCGGAGCGCCCGGGAGCTCGGCGCGGAGCTCGGGCGCATCCCGCTCGCCCCGGCGCCCGCCTCCGCGAACGCGCCGACCCCGGCGGGGGGCGACGGCTTCGGCGACGAAGAAGAGGTCGACGTCCCGACCCCGCCCCGGCGGCACTGACCTCGATCGTCGGGCGAGGCAAGGTGCGCGCTGGCGTTCTCCGGGGGCGCGGTCTAGTCTCCGCGCGCCGCGCGCCCTAGCCGGCGAGAGCTTCGAAT